>NZ_JBTVYK010000019.1:0-100515 GCF_054788135.1 Streptomyces sp. O3 | reverse complement strand
GGGTCGGGGCGGACCGGGGGGGGCCGGCCGGCGCCCAACCCGGCGCGGCCCCCCCCCCCCCCCCCCCCCCACCCCCGACCCACCACGCGGCGAGCCGCGCGCCGACCGGCCGGTAGAGTGCACCGACCGGCCGGTAGAGTGGCCAGGTCATCACCACGCCCGTACGGGGGGAAGCCGGTGCGAATCCGGCGCTGACCCGCAACCGTAAGCCGCCGTGCCCCACGCGGCGGCGAGCCGGACTGCCCCGTCGGACGTGTGTGGCTCCCGTCGCCGCCCCGGCGACCGGCACCGTCGAGGTAACGGAGCCAGAGCCCGGTGCCTTCGCTGGCCCGTGCCCGGCTCCCCGCAGCAGGAGAGGCACCCGCCCGCATGAACGTTCGCCGCAGCGCCACCGCGCTGGCCGCCACCGCCGTGCTCTGCGCGGCCACCGCCCCGGCCGCCGTCGCCGACGACTCGCCGTCGCCGTCGCCGTCCGTAAGCCTCCCCTCGGGCCTGTACGGCGACCAGGACCCGCAGTACGACGGCGTCTTCCGCCAGTCGTACGCACTGCTCGCGCAGGACGCCGCAGGCGTCAAGCCCGCCGCGAAGGCCGTCGACTGGCTGGCCCGCCAGCAGTGCGGCAGCGGCGGCTTCACCGCGTTCCGCGCCGACCCGACCGAGCCGTGTGACTCCAAGACGGTGCTCAGCGTCGACCAGACCGCCGCCGCGGTCCAGGCGCTGAGCGCGGTCGGCGGCCACGTCGACGCCATAAAGAAGTCCGTGGCCTGGCTGACGACCGTCCAGAACGAGGACGGCGGCTGGGGTTACGCCCCCGGCGAAGCCAGCGACGTGAACACCACCAGCATGGTGGTCGGCGCACTGGCCGCGGACGGCCGGAAGGCGAACACCGTGGCGTCGTCCAAGAGCAAGACGGCGAACGACGCGCTGCTCGCGCTCTCCCTCGACTGCGACAAGGGCGACGGCGCGTTCGGCCTGGCGGACTTCAAGACCGGCGAGCTCGACGCGAACGCGCTCGCCACGGCCGCGGGCGTGCTCGGCGGGCTCGGCAAGGGCCTCGGCGCCGAGGCCGGAGAGCAGCGTTCCGCGCCGAAGTGCGCCAAGGCGGACACCGCGGAGCAGGCCGCCCTGAACGGCGCCGCCTACCTCACCGAGGCGCTCGCCAAGGACGGCCACCTGACGTCGGCCCTCGCGGGCGCCGACGACCAGCCCGACTACGGCACCACGGCGGACGCCGTCGCGGCGCTGGGCGCGGCCGGTCTGGGCGACCAGGTCGAGAAGTCGGTGACCTGGCTGGAGCAGAACGCCGTCTCCTGGGCCAAGGAGTCCGGCCCCGCCGCCTACGCCAAGCTGATCTTCGCCGCGCGAGCGACCGGCGGCGACCCGCGCGACTTCGGCGGCACGGACCTGGTGAGCGCGCTCAACAAGACGGGCCCGGCGCCGCAGGCGGCCGAGGCGACCCCCAAGGACGAGGCGAAGGGCGACGCGAAGGACGACGCGAGCGCCGACGCCAGCGAGGACTCCGACGACTCAAGCTCCGTGTCCACCTGGTGGATCATCGGAGTCGGCCTGATCGCGGGCGTCGGCATCGGCTTCCTGATGAGCTCCCGCAACAAGAAGAAGAAGTAACCGCAGCCGTGAGCCACTCCGCGCCCCGCCCCCCGCGCCGCTCGCGCCACCCGCGCCGACCGGCGCTCGGCGCCGTACTGCTCGGCGTCCTGCTCGCGGTGGTCTGCGCCACCGCGAGCCCCGCGCAGGCGGCCGGGTACCGGTACTGGTCCTTCTGGGACCTGGACGGCGACACCTGGACGTACGCCCAGCAGGGCCCGTCGACCGCGCGGCCCGATGACGGGGACGTACAGGGCTTCCGATTCTCGGTGAGCGAGAACTCGCAGGACGCGGCGAAACCGCGTACCGGATCGGGCCCGGCCGACTTCGCGTCGATCTGCGCGGACACCCCCGCGCGGGACGGCCGCAAGCGGGTGGCGCTGGTGATCGACTTCGGCACGGCGCAGGACGCGCCGGAGGGCGAGGCCCCGCCCCGCCCGCGTACCGTCTGCGCGCGGGTCGCCCCCGACGCGACCACGGCGGAGGCACTCGCGCAGGTCGCGAAGCCGCTGCGCTACAACAGCAGCGCGCTGCTGTGCGCGATCGCGGACTACCCGAAGACAGGCTGCGGCGACAAGGTCACCAGCGACAACACCACCGACGACAGCACCGACAACGCCACCGGCACCGGCACCGGCACCGGCACCGGCACCGGCACCGAAGTCGAAACACCCCCCGCCCCCGACGCCTCATCCGACAGCGGCCCCTCCGCGGGCCTGCTCGCGGGCCTCGCCGCCGTACTCGCCCTGGGCGCGGCCGCCGTCTGGCAGGCTCGCCGCCGCCGCGGCTGACGCCGGGACACGAGATGACCCACGACGGCGAAGACACACCCACCCCACGCGCACCCACACGGGCATCCACACGGGCACCCGCACCCGTGCCCGTGCCCGTGCCCACGCCCGCACCCGTGCCCGCGCCCGCACCCGTGCGCGGCGACGCCCTCCACTCCGGCGCCTGGTGGGTATGGGCGCTGGCCCTCGGCACCGCCGCGTCCCGTACGACCAACCCCCTGCTGCTCGGCCTGCTGATCGGAGTAGCGGGGTACGTGGTCGCGGTACGGCGTACCGACGCGCCCTGGGCCCGCAGCTACGGCGCCTTCGTCAAGCTCGGCCTCGCCGTGATCGCGATCCGGCTCGGCTTCGCGGTCTTCCTCGGCTCGCCGATTCCCGGCACGCACATCCTGTTCACGCTGCCCGAGGTACCCCTGCCCGACTGGGCCAAGGGCGTCCGGATCGGCGGGCGGGTCAGCGCGGAGAGTCTGGTGTTCGCGCTGTACGACGGGCTGAAGCTGGCCACCCTGCTGATCTGCGTGGGCGCGGCGAACGCGCTCGCCAACCCGGTGCGGCTGCTGAAGTCGCTGCCGGGCGCGCTGTACGAGGCGGGCGTCGCCGTGGTCGTAGCCATGACGTTCGCGCCGCAGCTGATCGGTGACGTACAGCGGCTGCGGAAGGCGCGGCGGCTGCGCGGGCGTCCGGACCGCGGCGTACGCGGACTGGCCCAGGTCGGGCTGCCGGTCCTGGAGGGCGCGCTGGAGCGGTCCGTCGCGCTGGCCGCCGCGATGGACGCGCGCGGGTACGGGCGTACCGCCCAGGTGCCCGACGCGGTACGCCGCACCACGGCCGTGCTGACGCTCGGCGGACTGCTCGGCGTGTGCGCCGGAACGTACGGGCTGCTGGCCGCCGAGGGCGCGGGCTTCGGGCTGCCGGTGCTGCTCGGCGGGCTCGCGGCGGCGCTCGGCGGGCTGTGGCTCGGCGGGCGGCGCTGCGTACGCACCCGGTACCGGCCCGACCGCTGGGGCGCGCGGGAGTGGCTGGTGTCGGGGTCCGGGGCGGCCGTGGCGGGGCTGATGATCTGGGCCTCGTCGTACGACCCGGCGGGGCTGCATCCGGGGGTGATCCCGCTGACCGCGCCCGAGCTGCCGCTGTGGCCAGCCCTGTCCGTACTGCTCGGCCTGCTCCCCGCGTGGATCGCGCCCGCACCTCCCCCCGCGCCCGCGCCTCCCCCGGCCCCCACTCCCACTCCCACTCCTGCTCCCGCTCCCGCTCCCGCGTCGAAGGAGACCGAGACCCCGTGATCCGCTTCGAGAACGTCACGGTCACCTACGACGGCGCGGCGGCCCCGACGCTCCGCGGGGTCGACCTGGCCATCCCGGAGGGCGAACTCGCGCTGCTCGTCGGCCCTTCGGGAGTCGGCAAGTCGACCCTGCTGTCCGCCGTGAGCGGCCTCGTCCCGCACTTCACGGGCGGCACCCTGAGCGGCAGGGTCACCGTCTCCGGCCGGGACACCCGTACCCACAAGCCACGTGAGCTGGCGGACGTCGTCGGCACGGTCGGCCAGGACCCGCTCGCGCACTTCGTCACGGACACGGTCGAGGACGAGCTGGCCTACGGCATGGAGTCACTCGGGCTCGCCCCGGACGTGATGCGCCGCCGCGTCGAGGAGACCCTGGATCTGCTGGGCCTGGCGGAGCTCCGCGACCGTCCGATCGCCACGCTGTCCGGCGGCCAGCGGCAGCGCGTGGCGATCGGCTCGGTCCTCACCCCGCACCCGAGCGTCCTGGTGCTCGACGAGCCGACGTCCGCGCTGGACCCGGCGGCGGCCGAGGAGGTGCTCGCCGTACTCCAGCGCCTGGTCCACGACCTCGGCACCACGGTCCTGATGGCCGAGCACCGCCTGGAACGGGTCGTCCAGTACGCGGACCAGGTCGTCCTCCTCCCCGCTCCCGGCGAGCCTCCGGCCATCGGGGCGCCCGCCGACATCATGGCCGTCTCGCCGGTGTACCCGCCGGTGGTCGCCCTGGGCCGCCTCGCCGACTGGTCGCCGCTGCCGCTGTCGGTACGGGACGCGCGCCGCCGGGCCGGGGCCCTCCGGGACCGGCTGGCGGACACGGACGCCCCCACACCTGCCGGTACGGCCACCACCACCGCCACCACCGCCGCCCCACCCACCACCGCCACCACCGCCGCCCCACCCACCACAGCCGTCGAGGCCGCCGAAGACACCGCACGGCGCGACACCCGCCCCACGGCCCGCCCCACGGCCCGCCGCTGGTTCCCCCTCCGGGGCCGCAGGCACCGGCCAGTCCAGGCCGGTACACAACCGACCGACACGCAGCCAGGAGACGACGCCGAGCCCGTCGCCGTCGCCGTCGCCGTCGCCGCCGCCACGGTCGACTCCCTCTCGGTGCGGCGGGGCCGGGTGCAGGCCCTGCGCCGGGTGGACCTGACCGTCGTACCGGGCGAGACCATCGCCCTGATGGGACGCAACGGCGCCGGAAAGTCGACCCTGCTCTCCACGCTGGTCGGCCTGGTCGAACCGGCCGGGGGCTCGGTCCGGGTCGGCGGCGCGGTCCCGCACCGCACCGGGCCGCGCGAGCTGATCCGCCGCGTCGGCCTCGTACCGCAGGAGCCGCGGGACCTGCTGTACGCCGACACGGTGGCCGGTGAGTGCGCGGCCGCCGACCGCGACGCGGACGCCGCGGCGGGCAGCTGCCGCGCCCTGCTGTCCGAGCTGCTGCCAGGCGTCTCGGACGACACCCACCCGCGCGACCTCTCCGAGGGCCAGCGGCTGACCCTCGCCCTGGCCGTCGTCCTCACCGCCCGCCCCCCGCTCCTCCTCCTGGACGAGCCGACCCGCGGCCTGGACTACGCGGCGAAGGCCCGCCTGGCAGCCGTGCTGCGGGGCCTCGCCGCCGAAGGACACGCCATCGTGCTGGCGACCCATGACGTGGAGCTGGCCGCCGAGCTGGCTCACCGGGTGGTGATCCTGGCCGACGGCGAGGTCGTCGCGGACGGCCCGACCCCGGACGTGGTCGTGTCGTCCCCGGCCTTCGCCCCGCAGGTCGCCAAGGTCCTGGCCCCCCTGCCGTGGCTCACCGTGTCCCAGGTACGCACGGCCCTGGCAGGCTCGCGATGACACACACACCGCACACGAAGCAGCCGCCACAACCGCCGCAGGCAGTACGAGCAGTACGCCTAGGACCCCGATCGGTGACCGCACTGGCCCTGGTCAGCGCGATCGGCGTCGTCGCCTTCGGGTGGCCGCTGCTCGCCGAGCAGGGCTCCGGCCTGACCGCGCACGCGCAGGACGCGCCCTGGCTGTTCGCCGCGCTGCTGCCGCTGCTGGTCGGGGTGGTGGCCGCGACCATCGCCGAGAGCGGGCTCGGCGCGAAGGCCGTGGCGATGCTGGGCGTCCTGGCGGCGGTGGGCGCGGCGCTGCGCCCGCTGGGCGCGGGCACCGCGGGCCTGGAACCGATGTTCTTCCTCATGATCCTGGCGGGCCGGGTGCTCGGCCCCGGCTTCGGCTTCGTGCTCGGCTCGGTCACGATGTTCGCGTCCGCGCTGCTGACCGGCGGCGTCGGGCCCTGGATGCCGTTCCAGATGCTGGCGATGGGCTGGGTCGCGATGGGCGCGGGCCTGCTGCCGGGCCCGGAACGGCTGCGCGGCCGCGCCGAGCTCGGGCTGCTCGCGCTGTACGGGGCCGCGGCCTCACTCGCGTACGGCACGGTCATGAACCTGTACGGCTGGACCCTGATCCCCGGACTCGGCTCCGGGATCTCCTTCCAGGCCGGTGACCCGCTGCACGAGAATCTGGTGCGCTTTCTCGCGTACTGCCTGGCCACGTCGCTGGGCTGGGACCTGGGCCGGGCGGCGGTGACCGTGCTGCTGACCGTGGCCGTCGGCGGCACCGTACTGAAGGCGCTGCGCCGCGCCACCCGGCGGGCGGCTTTCGAGGCGCCGGTGGACTTCACCCCCGTGACGGCCGCCACAAAACACCCAACACGACCGTAAAGGGTCACTGGCTGTCCGTTACATCCGGGCCTGTCCGGGGTGAACCGGCCCACAGGACCTTGGTCCTCCACTACCCGGAATAGGAGGCCGCCGGACGGGATCCGCGACCGCGACGGGACGCGGCCGCTCAGGGGCCGTTGGAGGAATCTCCATGGGGGCCGTTCGGTCCCGGTCCGAGGCCGCCTAGTAGAAGGGGTCATTGCGGCGAGGTAACGGCCCTGCTCCACTGGAGTCATCGCAGGGCGCCGCCCGGCCTTCACGGCCGACGGCGCCTCCGCATTGCCCCCGCCGCTCGCTGAGCGGCACCGGCGTGCCCGCGACACCCCCGTCCCCTACGGAAGGTCTTCCGTGCTCGTGTCCGCCCCGTCCGTCTCCCGTCTCCGCCGTATCGCCACCGTCTCGCCGAAGAAGGCCGTCGCCACCGCGACCGTGGGTCTCGCCACCGCCGGCATGCTGTTCGCCGCGGGCCCGGCCGCCCAGGCCGCCACCCCGGCGAGCGCCACCCCGGCGAGCGCCACCGCCGCCGCCCCGACGGCCGTGAAGAGCGTGAAGGCCGCGAAGACGAGCAGCTCGGCCAAGGCGATCGCACGCAAGCTGATCAAGAACGACGCCCAGTTCGCGGCGTTCAGCAAGATCGTCAAGCATGAGAGCGGCTGGGACCACACCGCGACGAACTCCTCCTCCGGCGCCTACGGCCTGGTCCAGGCGCTGCCCGCCACCAAGATGTCCTCGGCGGGCTCGGACTGGAGGACCAACCCCGAGACCCAGATCAAGTGGGGCCTGAACTACATGAACGAGCGCTACGGCAGCCCGGTCCAGGCCTGGAACTTCTGGCAGGCCAACGGCTGGTACTGACCAGCACCGCACTCCCCCGCGCCACCCGAAGGCGGCCCCCGCACAGCGGGCGGCCGCCTTCGCCGCGACCGGGGTCAGGCCCCGGTCGCGGATCCGTCCCCCTCGATCTACGGCCTACGGCAGCAGCGTGAGCGCGGGGACGTGCTTCGGCTTGACGATGGCGAAGTGCCGGTGGTCGATGGTAGCGATCCGGTCGGCTCCGTAGCGTTCGGCGACCGTGACCACGGAGGCGTCGACCGCGCCGAGGGGCAGGTCGGCATACCGGGTGATCAGTTCGCTGACCCTGAGCAGATCCTCCGGGGCTAGGTTGACGAGCTCGAAGGTGCCCTTGGCGACGTGCTCGATGAAAGCGGCCTCAAGGCGCGGCCAGTGCTCCAGCTGCCAGCTCACCTCTGCCAGGACCGTGGAAGGCAGCAGCTTGCGGCCCCTCAGCTGGGAAAAGAATGCGGCACAGCGGGTGTGGTGCTTGTCCTTGGCGTTGAAGAACGCCACCAGCGGGCCGGTGTCGAGGACGGTCGTGATCACTCAGCGGAGCCCCGCTCGCGCTCGCCACGCTCACGGATGTAGTGGTCGTGGTTCTCCGCGTAGTCGGCCGGTGCTTCGATGCTGCCGCACAACGCGAGAAAGCTGTCGGGCAGGAGATCACCCGCGTCCTCCTCCGATGCCGCCTCTCGGTCGGGCAGGGCGTCCGCGAGTTCCTCGTCCTGGCTGATGATCAGCCGCAGCCTCCGCGCCTGCTGCGGGCTGAAGTGCTCCAGCGCGTATCGCAAGTCCTCGAAGTCGTGTGCTGCCGTCATGGCTCAAGTTTGGCATGCCTTCCCGTTGCCGTCCCCCATCCTGGGTCTTCGGCCGTCCGCCCAGGGGCTCGGCCGGGTGCCCGTCGCGAAGGTCCGGGAGACCGAGACCGGGGCCGGGCTCAGGTCTCCCCTCCCCCTCAGCCACACCAAAGGCGACCGCACCACAGCGAGCGGCCGCCTTCGCCGCGATCGGAGTCAGGTCCCGATCGCGGGCAGGGTGGCCCACACCGTCTTGCCCGCGCCGAAGCACCGACCAGCCACCCTCTCGCGCTACGAGGATCGACAGTCACCCGACGCAAAGATGATCACAGCCCCTCGGTTTGGTGCTGCCTGAGCCTGCACCTCCTCCGGGACCGGTCCCACCCCCACAGTGGTTGACCATGAGTCCGCCTCCACGAACGCCACATAGTCCGTCAGCTCACCGTCAACTTTCCAGCCTCGCTTCTGCAGACGGCTGACAGCGAGCCGAAGTTCGGCCTCTCCCGGAACTTCACGCGTAGACACTACGACGCTGACCTGACATGCCGGTGCGCTCACTGGAGTGACCTTCAATTGCCCCATGTCTTCAGCGGCAAAGCGGATGTCTCGGAGCACCTGATCACGGGTGTTCTCAGGAGCCGTCGAGGCCGATGCCGCCGCAGGAGTCGAAGGGGTCGTAGGACCCTGCTCCTTCGCTGCCACTGAAGCGCCCGCGCAGCCGCTGACCAACAGCAACGCCGCCACAACGCCGCCCACCGATGCGAACCCAGGCCCTCGCACCGCCCCACCCCCAGTAGTCATGTCGCCGGCATCGAGAACCAGCTCAGCGGCGAACCCTAACAAGCGAGAGCCGCCGGTCGGCCCGGCCGACTTCCTGCGAGACGTCGCGGCCGGCGTCTACGAGCCGGTACCCGTGACCTCCTCCGGCGTCAGCCGGGCCGCTGACCGCAATACCGTCGAACGGGCGATCAACAAGCTCAAGCAGGCCCAGGCGGTGGCCACTCGCTACGACAAACGTCGCTACGTCTACCTCGGCACCGCCACGGTCGCGGCCCTGACCATCTGGCTCCGCACCTGATGGGTCTGCGGAAGTGCTAGGCGACGCTTTCGGCTGCCAGGACAACACGGGTCCGTTCCAGATCGACGGCGACTATCCGCACCAATATTGTCTGGCCCTCACGGGCACTCTTCGCAATGTCCGCGACCGGCTCGGTGAGCGGAACGAGCCCTTCGACGCAGTCGGCGATGCGCACGAAGAAGCCGATCGACGCGATCTTCGTGACACGTCCGGTGACAGCCTGACCGACACGCTCCTCGAACCGAGGGAGCAAGTCCTCGTGCTCCGCCCGCTCACGGAGCAGGATGCCCACCTGGTGATTGTGCTCGGCATGCCAGACCACCTCGCCGGTGACGAGCTGTCCTACAGGCGGCAGTTCCATGCACCTGGGCATCCTGTCGACTCTGGCCAGGCCAACGGCTTCAGGCCGGCCGTCAACGGAGAGGAAGACACCGAAGGGCTGTCTACCGATGACCTCACCGGTGATCGAGGCACCGACAGGCAGAGAGCGAACCGTCTCAGGCCAGGCCGCGGCGGCACCGGCTGCTCGGCATCTGCCGTTCTCGGAAGGCCACGAGTACTCGCTCATGCGCTGATCATGTCACGCAAAACTGCCTCCCGAACGTGTCGCGAGGCGCCGGTCATGATCGGCCGGACAGTTCCTAGCCGCGAACAGCCTCGGTCCGCCGGAATCGACGGACCGAGGCTCTCCAGTGCCCGTCAGGCCTTGCGCTGGATCACGAATCCCCGCACGGGCCTGGTCTGCCGCGGGTCACGCGATTCCGGCTGCCGCGCACGCTTCCACGCAGCGACCAGTTCCGCGTACCGCGGGTCGATCCACTCGGCCATACGCCACCTCCAGCCCTCAGGCTACGGGCGGCTGGGGGGTCGGCATGGGGCGGATCGTGCACTCCGGCGCGTGCTGGCACTGCGCCGCCACGGAAACGAGTGTCTCGTCTGAGGGCGGCCCCCACAGCTCCGGGTCCGCCACGTACCCCAGCTCCGCGATCTTCTCGCGCGTGCGGTCCAGGATCGGCGGGTCATAGTGTGTCGGATCCCAGCCGGGGTAGTGGTGCACAAAGCAGCCCAGCCGCTCGCATAGCTCGGCATACAGTGCCGTGTGCAGGATCAGGGCGTGCCAGCCCTCGTCGACAATTCGCGACGGGGCCAGGCCCACGCTGGGATTCTTCGCGCAGGCCGCGACGAACTTCAGGCCCTCCTCGACGATCCGGCTGGCCAGCTGCTCGGCCATGCCGGGGTTGGCGTCCATCACGGTCTGGCGGCAGCCGGTGAACTGCTGGTCGGTTAAGAGCAGTCGGGCCATGGCAGGGATGGGACTGCCGGGTGGGTCCGGCGGAGGTACGCTCACGGTGATCTCCTCTACTCGATGGGGATTTGACCCGACCCGGCCGTGGTCCTGCCAGGGGTAACGGTCGGGGCGGGGTCTGTTCGGGGTGTCTGCGTCCCTTGCTCACCGTCACGCAGGCACCCGTCCGAGGCTCGGCCTCGGGGGTTCTGCATCGGTTTCGGGCAGGGGTAGCGGTGGGCGTACACCACCAACGGCACCCCCGTGGCCCGGTCGTGGACGTGACGGTTGTACGCCTCGTCCGGCCTGATGGCGCGGTCACAGCGGCAGCAGATCCTCACGAGACCTCCCCAGCGGCCTGCGCCAGCCAATGGCAGTACCGCGCGAGCTGGTGCACCCGCGTCGCCGCTGACCGGAGCCCGGTACCGAGGTCGCTCTCCAGAGCGTCCCGCGCGCCGTCGAGAACGCTGCGCTGGGTGTACCAGTCGGGTGCGCCGCGCCACAGCGTGTCCACGTGGCGCTGCACGATGGGCACCAGCCGTGTCAGCTCGGCGCGCAGCGCCTTGTCCAGTTCGGCGAGGTGTTCGTACGGGGGGAGGATCCCGGTCGCGTCCAGGCCCTCGGCGATCAGCTCGGACATGCGGGGCGATGTCGTTGATGTGCTGGTGTCGTGGACAGTGGCCATCCGATGCCTCCGCAGGCAGCCGAGGCGTGGTGCGCTACCTGCAACGTCTTGGTGACGGGACAGTCAGATGGTGCTCCGGCGGAAGGGCGACAAGTGACACATCATGTGTCACCCGTCAATCCGGTTCAAACGGCACCGATCCACTCGGCGAAGTTCGTCAGCGACTCGGCGTCGGCGCGCTTCAACCGGCGTAGTGTGGCGGCGTCTTCCCGCGCCCAGGGGTGTTCGCGGGTGTGCTGGGGGGCGATGCCGCGGGCGGCCTTGAGGGACTCGAAGGCGTCGTCCAGCAGTCCTGCCCAGAGCTGGGCGCGGGCGAGTTCGATGGAGAAGCCGGAGCGGCGCTCGGCAGGCATGTCCTTGGACGGCTTCCATTCGCTGGCGACGTCGAGGGCGCGCTGAGCGTGCTCGCTGCCGAGGCTGACGGCGACGGAGACCTCGTGGATACGGACGCTGTCGGGGCCGAACGCGGTGCCCCGGTAAATGCCTTCGGGGATGCGGTCGCCGAGGGCGCGTGCTTCGCCCAGGTGGATGTCGGCTGCCTCTGGATCACCTGCCCGGCCCGCGACGACGGCGGCGCGCATGTGCAGCGCGCCTTTGGCGGCCACGGTCTGCCGACTTACGGGGGCTGGGGCGGCGTCGACGGCCTGTTCGAGGACGCGCAGGCCGTGCGTGTGAGCACGGGCGGCGAAGAACGTCTCGGTGCGGACGTAGGCGACCGTGGCGTCGAGGAGCGGGGCCTCGGCCTGTGGTGCCGCCCAGCGCATGAGTTCGATCAGCCTCGCTGAGAGGTCGCGTGCCCCGCACTTGTAGGCCACGGCATCAGCGGAGCGGTACGCGGTGACGAGGAGGGTGGCGAGTTCGGGCCGCTGGCTGAGGGGCGCGGTGTGGTAGGCGCGGGACAGTTCGGTCAACAGGTTGGGGATGTTGCGGGCGATCTGCGGGTACTGGGCGGCCAGTCGCCACGTGACGGTGTCTGCGACGGCGGAGTGGAGTTCGGTCAGCGGGCGGATGGGACCGTCTTCAGGGAGGTCGTAGATGGCGATGGCGGCGGACAGGTCGGGGAGTGCGTCGCGGACACGGGTGTCGATGCGGGCACGGCCGGTCAGGAACCGGGAGGGGTCGACTCCGAGGGCGGCGGCGACAGCGTCCAGGGTGTCGTCGCTGGGCATGCGGACACCGCGTTCGACAGCGCGGATCATGCTGTGGGAGACGTACGAGGCACGGGCGAGACCGGTCTGGGTCATGCGGCGGGCTCGGCGGGTCGCGGCGATGCGCTGGCCTACCTCGCGCATGGTGTGGGCGGGCATACGGGCTCCGTTCGCGGTGTCCACTCCGAACCGTACCCGCGCGGTAACGCACAGAATGCGCGAACGGCCCCGCCTGCCGAGGCACTTGCAGGTGGGGCCGCCGTAATATCGCTCAGTCAGCGACGAGCGCGGTCAACTCAGCCAGTGAGTCGATTCGCCAGTCCGCCGTGGCCACCACCTCGGGGCTGTCGGCCCACAAGCAGCCCCACGGGCCGCGACGCACATGCGCGACCCGTAGGCCAGCGGCCTTCGCCGGGTAGAGGTCGTTAGCGGGGTGGTCGCCCACGTACACGGTCTCGTGTGGGGCAGCCCGCGCGACCTCAAGGACGCGAGCGAAGAAGCCCGGTTCCGGCTTGGCGACACCCCACTCCCCGGAGGTGGCGATGAGATCGGCGGGAAGGTTCAGGCCGCGTAGCAGCTCGCCCGCTTTGACCGTCTGGTTCCCTGCGATGACGACACGGACGCCGAGCTCGCGCAGGCCCGCGAGCGTGGGCCGCACGTCGTGGTAGAGGTCGCCGTCATCGAGGGTTTCGCCGCGGCCTGCGGCTTCACGCGCCTGGTATTCGGCGCTGATGTCGACGCCGGGTCTGGCGAGGCGGATGGCGTCGGCGTTGTCGCGGCCCTGTGCCACCACGGCACCGACGAGTGCGGACAGGGTGTGGCGGGGGATGTCGAGCCAATCCGCCCAGGATGCCCAGTAGCGGTCGTCACAGGTGAGGGTCTCGCCTACGTCGAAGACAATCGTCTCAATCATCGTGCGAAGCCTACGGACCTCGCCGAACCTGCCGGATGTCAGCTCCGGTGCGGGCTTCGCCTTGAACCGTCACCACGCTGTCGTCGAGGACCGTGTCCGCACGAACAAGGCGATGGGCCTGCACAACCGCCCTCGAATTCCTCGACCGTCAACGCCGACTGGATGCTGGCCTGCAACCTCGCGGCCGACCTGGACGCCTGGCCCCGCCTGCTCGCCTGCCTCACGGGCCGGGTGGCCCCGGTCGCTGGACAGACGTAAAGCCCCTGGCAGAACAGGTCTCACCACAAGATCGTCTGCTGAACCAGAGGCTTCACGTTGGTCATCTACGTTGCCACGCTTGATGTCCCGCGCCATGCTGTGGCGACACCGGCATCTCCCAGGCCACCGGCTAGCGCTACCTCCACGAAGGCATCGACGTTCTCGCCGAGAAGGCCCCGGACCTGCACGAAGTCCTGGACCACCGCCGACGCGAAGGCATCACACGACGCGAAGATTGAGAGCCTACGCTATTGGCACTCCATTGAGACATGAGCCTCTAAACGCAGGAACCTCGATCTCTTCAGGGTCCACACAGAACTCATCCTCTCGCCCTTCCAGGATAAAACCAAAGAATTCCCTCAGGGCTTCATTTCCGAGGTCAATCGGATGAAACGGAAGTGCATAGTTCACGTCGTGACACACTGGCCGATCACCTCCCCAGAATGGAATCTCGAAGGGTAGACGTTCGCCTACATCCTCGATGACCCCGACACCAGGCTTAACACTCAGCGCTCGGACTAGCCCTTCACTTGACCAGACACCAAGAGCAGCCCAGTCCTCAGCACTGTGCATAAATACACCGTAGGCGTTCCGCCCGTCCGCCATACGTGAAATCCATTCGGTCAGAGCGCTGGGGTGCTCCCGCGCAAGTTCGCGGGAGCAGATGACTTGGAAGTCAGAAAAGTGCGCCGCGCACACGATCCCTGCACCGGGCCAAACTGCGAGGTCAAGAGGGAGAGGCGCCAGCTCCTGCACTGAAGCCTTGACGGCCTTCTCAGCCAGAAATCTCGACTTTACGCGATCGGCCCCTGCACCCCCTTGAAACACCCCCCTAGGATCCACGTCGGTGAAGATGACAACAGCCGCTTTCGATCCCATCCGATGCCCCTATACTCTCCAGACTGCGTACGTCACCAAACTTCCGCTATGGATCGCACGCCGGACAGCGCCACAAATCAACTTCTATGCCCATCTTCACCGTAGAACCCTTACTCAGGCCCGGCACCCTGCTGGTATTCAGCACTGCACCGGTGTGACCGAGTTCAGCATACCCCAATTTCTGGTTATCTGTGAGGGATGCACCCTTGCCGGTCTTCACCTCGATTGCCACCCAATTACCTCCGGAATTCTGCGCAACAAAGTCAGCTCGGAATACATCGCCTCTACTGTTCTTGAATCTGACCTCGCTTGTAATATTCGTGTAACCCGCACTTTGAAGCCGTGCGCGTGTAGCAGCTTCACCGAGGGCGCCGTGAGGAAGTCCGTCGACCGGACAGTTTCCGGCATTGTGCACCAATATCGGCGTATACCCCGCCAGCACATAGTACGTGTGGAGGTCGTCGACGGTGAGGTTGTACGTGCGAGCGTGCTTAGTGAAGGGCCTGTTGGCTGTGACGATGACCGTGTCGCCGTCGTCGGTCAGCAGGGTCATGCCTGCTCGGAGATCGTTAGCGTCGATCCAGTCGGCCTTGGATGGGGACCAGAAGGGGTGCTCGTAGGTCGCTGTGAGCTCTTCGACGCCTTCTTTGGTGGCTATGGAGAGTTCGTTGAAGTGCTTGTCATCTTCCGTGACGATGGTTGCTGTGACGTCGCGTTCACTAGTCTCGCCTGTTTCAGGGTCGCTGGCCAGGACCTTGTCGCCGAGTTCGATGTCCTCAATCTTCTTGGTAGTGCCGTCTGCCATGAGGACTTCGGTCCCGGCCAGGAAGCACTTGCAGCCACCGGTTCGAGAACTACGTCCCCCGCGAGCAAACCCCTTTTCCGCCGCACTGACCCCGAAAAGGCCCGCCATGATCGAACCAATCCTGGATCCATCAGGGCAACCACGGCCGTAGACCTCACGGCAGGCATAGTTCCGGGTGGATGCAAGGGTTACCTGGGTACCGGCCATGCTCAGGTCGCCATAGCAGTCCCGATAGTCACTCAGGTAGCAGAGCGTGCTGAGCTTTTCTGTGAAGGCACGGGCGATCGCCTTGGTGTTCTTCCACTTCGCGGGAATGTCCACGCCCTGGATCAGGACCACCCGGCCGTCGCCATTCCGGTCAACGCCGTCCGACTCATCTCGGATGTGCCCGCCGAAAGCGCCAGTCGCCTTACCCGCAGCTACCTTCGCGTCGGCAGCGGCCGCTGCCTTGGTGTAACCGGGTTCATTGCCTCCGTGGGCTCGGTTGTTCTTTGAGCGGGCGCCGCTGGAGTCGGTGACGACGTTGTTGCCGCAGCCCTCCATGGCACCTCCGCGGCCACCACAGGCGAGACCGAGACCGGTGGGGTCGGTGAAGGAGAGGGGGTTTTGGGCAGCGTAAGTGTAGCCATTGAGGGTTTGAGGGTGGATGAGTTCCAGGAGGGGGTCGACCGAGAGGAAGCGACCGGTGGTGGGGTCGTATTCGCGAGCCCCGAGGTGGGTGAGGCCGGTGCTAGCGGTGTCATCGGTGCCGCCGATGAAGCCCTTGGTGCCGGGCCAGGACGCGGGTGCCTTGCCTCGGGTGCCTCCGAAGGGCAGGGTGCGGCGCTGGGTGATGGCCAGGTCAGCCGTGTTGATGGCGAGTTGGCCGGTGCCGTTGGGGTCGGCGAGGGTGAGGCTGACTGTGCCGTCGTCCTCCTTGATGGCCTGGTGGCCGCCGCCGAGCGGGGTGTAGCGGGTGGCCTTGGCTTTGGTGGCGCCCTTGGGGAGGGTGACTTCGGTGTGGCCGAGATAGAGAGTTGTTTCGGTGGGGGTTCGGCTGATCAGGCGGTTACCGGCGGGGTCGTAGAGGTATTCGGTGACCTTGTCCGGCTTGCCCTCGACCGGTTCGGTCACCTTGGCTACGTGGCCTTCGGCGTCCCAAGTCAGGGTCTGGGTAGTGCCGTTCAGGTTGCGGGCAGTGGTGTTGCCCGCCTTGTCGTAGGTATACGAGTCGCGGGTGGTGGTGCCGCCGGGCAGCTGGCTGGTGACCGAGGTCAGGGTGTGCGGCTGCGGCTGGCCGGGCTCGGGGTAGGCGTAGGTTCGTTTGGTGTCCTTGGCGCTGTCTCCACCGAGGTCGTGGAGGGTTTCGGTGAGGCGGTTGCCAACCTTGTCGTAGGTGTAGGAGTGCGAGTACGGGGCTGGGCCGCCGATCTGTGCCCCGGTTTGCGAGTCTGCGCAGGTCTTGTCACCTTCGGTCCAGGCCTGGGTGAGGCGGCGCAGGTGGTCGTAACGGAAGCACTGGGTGTCGGTGCCGGTGCGGGACACGTCCGAAGCTGACAGGACGTTGCCGACCTGGTCGTAGCCGTACGTGGTGTGCTGGTCGACACCGTTCTGCTCTTCGCGGTCGACGCGGGCGGTCTTCAGGCGCTGGGTGCCCCACTCGTAGGTGTTGGTGGCCCAGGTCTTCTTCCCATACGTGGCGCCCAGCTCGTACTGGAGCAGCTTGCCGGTCAGTGAGTACGTGGCGTCCGCGCGCACACCACCGCCGAATACCGCGGTGGGCCGCAGCGTCTCCTTGTCGTACGAGTAGTTGTAACTGCCGCCTGGCAGCGAACCCGCCTTTGAGTAGCTCACCGCGCCGACCAGACCGGAGGGCCGGTAGGCGGTACCGGTCTGGTAGATGCCTGCGAGGGCGCCCTCACTCTCGGGAATCACAACGGCGGTCCTGACCGGCCGGTAGAGGCGGTCGTACTGGGTGACCTTGGAGGTGTAGGCGTTGCCGTCCTGGTAGCGCGTGGATTCGGCGAGCTGGCCCTTGGCTCCATAGATCGTGTCGTAGACCCACTTCGCGCGCAGGGTGCCCGTCTTGCTGTCCTCGCGCAGCTCGGTGGGGCGGCCGAGGTTGTCGTAGACGTGGGCCAGTGTGGTGCCGCGGGCGTCAGTGGTGCTGGTGAGCTGGCCGCGGTCGTCGTAGGTGCTGGTGGTGGTGCCCTTGTCCGGGTCGGTGGCTTTGGTCTGGCGCCCGAGCTGGTCGTACGTGTAGGTCCAGGCGTTGCCCGCCTGGTCGGTTACCTTGGCGAGCTCACCGGCCGTCGTGTAGGCGTACTTGACGGTGTCGTAGGCCGCGGTGACGTTGCGGGAGTGGTGCTGGCGAAGCTCGGTGGTCTGGCCGCGGGCGTCAGTGAGGGTGGTGGTGGCGGTTCCGCCCTCGGGCGGGACGACGGTGGTGCGGTCGCCGCCGTGGATCGTCTTGGTCGTGGCGAGTACGGTGCCGCCGTCGCCGTTTCCGGCGACCTGGCGGGTCTCGGTCTCGCGGCCCAGTCCATCGTAGGTGTGACGAGTCTGGGACTCCACACTCAGCGCGTTGTCCGGCGTGAACAGGTTCCGGCTCGGCGCGCCTTCGGTGTAGTACGGGGCGAATATCTTGGTAGTCAGGCCGCGTTCGTCGTAGAAGACGTCGGTGAGGATACGGCCGCCGTCCGGGCCGGGGGTCTGTGCCTGGCGCTCTCGCAGAAAGCCGTCGTAGAGCGTGTAGGAGGCGATCTGCCCGCCGTTGTTGTTCAGCGTCTGGGTGCGGACTGTGACCGGCTTGCCCTCGTCAACGTAGTAGGCGAACTGGTAGCTGGGCGTCAGGTCGGTCGGGCGGTTGGCGAGCCACACCTTATGCGAACGACCCAGCGCGTCATAGGTGAACGTGGTGCGCTTGTTGTTCGTGTCGACGGTCGCGGTCGGCTGGCCGCGCAGCGGCTCCAGTTCGGTCACCGTCGTCTGGGCGGTGGCGCTGTCGCCGTCCTTGGCGGGCGGGGTGGTTGCCGTGAGCTTGCTCGGGAACCCGGTGGCCGGGCTGTAGGCCGTGGTCGCGGTGCGGCCGTCAGTGCGTGCGGTGCGTACCGGAGTGCCAGTGTTGGTGGCGGTGACGTTCGCGGTGAGATCGGTGGCGGTCAGCACACGGCCGTAAGCGTCGTAGGTCGCGCCGGACTCCAGGTAGGTGCCGGTGGTGCCGTCGTGCTTCTTCAAAGTCGCGGTCGCGGTTACGTCACCTTTGGTGGGGGCGATCCCGTATGCCTTGCTGTCGTAGGCGGTGCGGACATCGGACAGAACGTCCTTGGTCCGGTCGGGGGTATCGGCACACTTGACCGCGACGGTCTCCTCTCGTGCAGGGAAGTTGAGAATGTTCTTGGCGGTGTTCGTGGCGTAGGTGGTGCGGGTGCACCGGTTATCGGCCGCGGTGGCGCTGTCGCCGTAGTCGTCGACCTCAGTGACCCGGCCCGCGACGGTGTCGTGCTTCGTCGCGGTGGAGGTGACGCGCCAGTTGGCACCAGCGCCGTTGTCCAGAGAGGTCCAGGACTTGGTGTGGGATATACCGGTGAAGTTCGCGGTGAGTGTGCCCCAGTCGCGGACCTTCTTCGCGGTTTCATGGTGCCAGGGGCGGTTCACCTGTTTACCGAGGACCTTGCCTCCAGGCTTGTCGTACGTGACGGTCTTGTAGCCGAAACCAGCCGTGGAACGGTGATCGGTGATCGGGTCGCCCTCGCCGCTGCCAAGACTTACCGAGACGGTCTTGGTGCCGCCGGTGGTGTCCTTGCGGTCTCCGTGCATGCCGCGCAGGAAGTAGGAGTCCTGCTGGGACTTCAGTGCAGTCGCGCCGCCCTGGCCACCGCTCTTGACGCGGACGTGGCCGTAGCCGCGCCACTGGGACCAGGTCTTGAACTTCTCCTTGGTCAGGCCGTTGTCATCGTCGTAGTGCCAGGCAGCGCCGCCCTTGTACTCGTAGGCGGTCACGTTGTCCGGAGCTCCGCCGGTGCGGTCGGTGGTGACAGTGGAGGTCACCACGTACTTGTTGAACCACTGCCGCTCCCTGTCCGCCGTGTGGGAACCTCCGATGTATTGGGGGAAGCAGCGGGTGGTGTTCGATTCGGGGGTCGGTAGCGCGTCCCAGGAGCAGGCAGGGGCCGAGTAGTTGACGTCGACCTGGCCGCCTGACTCGTCGGCGATGGTGGACAGGCGGGCCTTGATGAAGGGGGCATATCCGGGCTTGGGGAACATCGGTACAGCGGTTGGCGCTGAGAACGATCATGGACAGTGGGCGGTGGACTTCTAGCACGGGTGGTCTGCTTCCTGGGGCCCTTCGGCCAAAGATCCACGTTCTGTAGCGGCGGGTGGTTGGCTCCGCCTCATGCCGGTGGAATTTCTGACGGATGACCAGGCCGAGGCGTACGGGAAGTTCGTCGAGGAGCCGACGCGTCCGGAGCTGGAGCGCTTCTTCTTCCTGGACGACGTGGACCGCGATCTGATCGCGCTGCGGCGTACGCAGTTCCACCAGCTGGGCTTCGCTCTGCAGATGTGCACGGTGCGCTACATCGGCAGGTTCCTCCCCGACGATCCGTTGAGTGTGCCGTGGCCGGTGCTGGAGCACCTGGCCGAGCAGCTCGGCATCGAGGATGCGTCGGTCGTGAAGCGGTACACCGAGCGGCCGAAGACCGCGTACGAGCACGCGTGGGAGATCCGGGACGCGTACGAGTATCACGAGTACGACGACCCGGAGTGGGGGCGGAAGTTCCGGACGTTCCTGCACGGTCGGGCGTGGACCGCGCATTCGGAGGGGCCGAAGGCTCTGTTCGACTATGCGGTGGGCTGGCTGCGTAAGCACCGGGTGCTGCTGCCCGGGGTGTCGGTGCTGGCGCGGCAGGTGTCCGAGGTCCGCGAGATCGCGGACAAGCGCCTGCACACCACGGTCGCCAGGGCGGCCTGGCGGGCGGACCGATCCCTGCCCGCCGACCTGGTGGCGTTGCTGGAGACGCCGGAGGGCAGGAGGTACTCGTACCTGGAGACCTTCCGTCGGCCGCCGACGAAGACCACGGGCACGGCGATGAAGCGGGCGCTGGAGCGGGTGGATGAGATCGCGGTGTACCGGCTGGGGCGGGTGAAGCTGGACAAGCTCCCGCCGAACCGGCTCGCGGCGCTGGCCCGGTACGGGCTGGGGTCGAAGGCGACGAGCCTGGAGCGGGCGAGCGAGCCGAAGCGCACCGCGATGCTGACCGCGGTGATGCGGCACCTGGAGGCCAAGGCCATCGACGACGCGCTGGAGCTGTTCACGGTGCTGATGGCGACCAAGCTGATCAGCACCGCGAAGCGGCTCACGAACAAGGACCGGCTCTCCACGCTGCCGCAGCTGGAGAAGGCGTCGCGCATCACGGCTCGCATGTCGAAGGTGTTCCTGGAGGAGCTGGAGCACATCGAGGAGAGCGGCAAGGCGGTGGACGCGGCCGCGATGTGGAAGGCCCTGGAGGAGGTCGCGCCGAGGGCCCAGCTGTGGAGCGCGGCCACCACGGTGGCGAGCCTGGTCCCGGAGGACGACGACTCGGCGGAGATCGCGATCCGCGAGGCGCTGACGGGCCGCTACAACACCGTCAAGCCGTTCCTGTCGCTGCTCGGCGACACCAAGATGCTCGGCGCGGCCCCGGCCGGGGAACGGGTCCTGGCCGCGGTCAAGGGCCTGCCCGCACTCAGCCGCCGCCAGGTGACGAAGAAGCCGCTGCTGAAGAGGGAGGTCGACGACAAGGTCGTACCGCCGTACTGGCGCAAGGCGGTGTACGCGAACAAGGACCTGCCGCAGGGCGCGGTGGACCGCGACGCCTACGTGGTGTGCGTGCTGGAACAGCTGTACCGGGCGCTGATCAGCCGCGCCATCTTCGCGTCCCCCTCGCACCGCTTCTCCAACCCGCGCGCCCGTCTGCTGGACGGCAAGCCGTGGCTGGCGGTGCGCGAGGACGTACTGGCCGGCCTGAGCCTGGAGGCGCCCGTCGAGGAGCATCTGGCGGAGCTGGTGCGAGTTCTGGACGCGGCGTGGAAGCAGATGGCCGAACGCCTCGAAGAGGCCGGCGCGGATGCGAAGGTCAGCATCGAGATACCCGAGGGCGGCGGCCGCGCGAAGCTGAACGTCGACAAGCTCGGGGCGCTGGGGGTGCCCAAGTCGCTGGCCTGGCTGCGCAAACGGGTTGAGAAGATGCTCCCGAAGATCGACCTGCCGGACCTGTTGTTCGAGGTGCACTCCTGGACCGGGTTCCTGGACGCCTTCGTGCACCTGGGCGATGGCAAGACCCGCATGAACGACCTGACCACCTCGGTCGTCGCGCTGCTCGTCTCGGAGGCGTGCAACATCGGCATGACCCCGGTGGTCAACCCCGGCCACCAGGCGCTGACCCGCTCGCGCCTGGTCCACGTCGACCAGTACTACCTGCGGGCCGACACTATCGCCGCGGCCAACGCAGCCCTGATCGAGGCCCAGGCGAAGGTGCCGATCGTGGCGCACTGGGGCAACGGGCTGCTCGCCTCGGTCGATGGACTGCGCTTCGTCGTCCCGGTGAAGTCCATCAGCACCGCGCCGAATCCGAAGTACTTCGGCTTCAAACGCGGCATCACCTGGCTGAACGCCGTCAACGACCAGGTCTTCGGCATCGGGCAGATGGTGGTCCCTGGCACCCCGCGCGACTCCCTGCACATCCTGGACGCTCTGCTGAACCTGGACGGCGGGGTCAAGCCGGAGATGCTCACCACCGACAACGCCTCGTACTCGGACATGGTGTTCGGCCTGTTCAAGATCCTGGGCTACAACTTCTCACCCCGGTTCAAGGACCTTACCGACCAGCGGTTCTGGCGGGCGGAGATGGACGGGATCGCCACCGGCGGCTACGGGCCGCTGGCGGATCTGGCCCGCAAGAACAAGGTGAACCTGAAGAAGGTGACCGCGGAGTGGGAGGAGATGCTGAAGGTGGCCGGCTCGCTGGTCACCAACCAGGTGCGGGCCTACGACCTGCTGCGGATGTTCGGCCCCGAGGGACGGCCCACGCCGCTGGGGCAGGCGTTCGCCGAGTACGGCCGCATCGCCAAGACCCTGCACCTGCTCCAGATGGTCGACCCGGTCGATGACACCTACCGGCGGCAGATGGGCAAGCAGCTGTCCGTCCAGGAGTCCCGCCACACCCTCGCCCGCGACATCTGCCACGGCAAGAAGGGCACCATCCACCAGGCATACCGGGACGGAATGGAAGACCAACTCGGGTCACTGGGCCTCGTTTTGAATGCGGTCGTGCTCTGGACGACGAAGTACATCGACGCCGCAGTCGCCCAACTGCGCGCCGAAGGCCACGAGATCAGCGATGAGGACGTCGCCCGCCTGTCCCCGCTGAAGTTCAAGAACCTCAACGTCCTGGGCCGCTACAGCTTCACCCCCACCACCCCGCCCGAGGGCCTGCGCCCGCTGCGCGACCCGGACGCCCCCGACCTCGACGATGACGACGATGGCGAAGAGGACTGGGCTGCGGCCGCGGCGGGAGCAGCGTGATCTGGACGAGGCGGCAGCCAGGGCGCCACTTGTCGGCACTGCCGGATGGTGGCGGCGCGGCGGCAACCTGGGCGGCGGCTGGTCGTTGAGCACGGCATGGCGAGGTGCGGCAAGGACAAGCCCAGCGGCGATGCGGCGATCGATGTGGGGCACGAGCTGGCGATGGCGACGCTCCATCTCCTCGCTGCCAGGAGGTGGCTGAGTGGGGCCGACTCCTGCCGTTCGACCTCCGCTCTGGTCAGCCTGTGTGACCAGGCCCAGGGGTACGTCGGTGAGATCCGTGCGCTGCTGGTGGCCTTGGGGCTGACGGATGAGGACCTTCAGACGCTGCTGAGCGGCCCCCGCGAGTAGCCGCAGCACGCCTTGGTGATCACCGGTCCTGAGAGAGTTTGTACAGCTCGGCGAAGAGCCCGCCACCAAGATCCATCAGGGTCTGGAAGTCGCCTTGTTCTCGTACGCGGCCGCCGTCGAGGACGATGATGCGGTCGGCGATGCGGGCGTTTTCCAGGTTGTGCGTGACGAAGACGGCGGCCTTGCCCGCGGCGAGCTCCTTGAACCGGCTGATCACCAGGTGCTCGGCGCGCGGGTCCATCGCCGAGGTGGGCTCGTCCAGCATGAGCATGGCGGCGTCCCTGTAGAACGCGCGAGCGACCGCGATGCGCTGCCACTGCCCGCCGGACAGGTCGGTGCCGCCCCAGTTCGAGCTCGCCACCAGGGTGTCGAGCCCGTACGGCGCCTTGTTGATGACGCTGTCCGCGCCGGCCGCCTTCGCCGCGTGCAGGAGGAGAGCGTCGTCTTCGGTGCGGGGCTGGCCGAGGTGGATGTTGGCGCGCAGGTCCATCGGCCACCGCGTGTAGTCCTGCGGCACCAGACCGACCCGCGACCACACGCCGTAGGGGTCCGCCCCGGCGAGGTCGGTGCCGTCCCAGGTCACCGTGCCGCCGCCGTTGGCGACGCGCAGCCCGGTGAGCAGGGCTGAGAGCGTGGTCTTGCCGGAGCCGTTCTCGCCGACCAGCGCGATCAGCTCGCCCTTGCGGAGGGTGAGGCTGACGCCGTCGACCGCCGGGGTCTCGGCGCCGGGGTAGGTGTACGTGACGTCCTTCGCCTCGATCACGGCGGGCGCATCGGCCGGGATCGTCTTGGGGCCGCGTACGGCGCGCAGGGCGCTGGCCCGGCGCAGGAACGCCTGCCAGTCCTCCAGGTACAGCGAGGTGCGGAACAACCGCGCCGCCGCCATGACCAGGGAGGTCAGGGCGCCGGTCGAGGTGCGCACCGCGATGACTGCGGTCGCCGCGACCGCCAGATCCATCCGTCCGGTGGCCGCCAGCCAGCCGAGCGCGGCCCAGGTCGCGGCGAGCATCATCCCGCTGACGCCCGCGCCGAGCAGCGTGACCCGCAGGACGCGGGGGGCGGCCTGGCGGTGGGTGGCCTTGATCCGGTCAGTGATCTGCCGGTACCAGGACTGAAGGAAGCCGGACATGGTGGTGGCGCGGACCTCGGCGGCGGTGCGGCGGTCGGTGGAGTAGTACCGCAGCAGGTAGCGCAGGTGGTTGTCGGAGATGTTCTGGTAGTCGGCGCGGTGCTGGATGCGCGCGGTGGTGATGGCGGCGGCGCCCTTGGGCACCACGGCCAGGACGAGCAGCGGCAGCAGCAGCGGGTGCAGCACGGTGAGCACCCCGGCCGCCGCGGTGAGCTGGGCGAGCGCGGAGACCAGGGCCTGGGCGTCGCCGATGAGGTTCTCGGTCGCCTCGGCGCCCTTGCCCGCAGCCTGGAGCCGGTCGGTGAACCCGGGCCGCTCGTAGGCTTCCAGCTCCACTTCGGGGGTCGCCGCGATGATCTGGAGGTCCGCCTCGGTGGCCACCTCCGGGGCCAGGCGGGCGGAGGCGTACACGGCGAGCGCGTCGGCCCCGGCCCGCACGCCACTCGCGACGGCGACCAGGATCAGCGCGGGGGCGGCGGCGCTCACCCGGTCGGCGACCTGCCCGCCGCCCATCAGGTGCGTCATCGCGCCGGGCAGGGCCGCGAGCGCGACGGCCGAGGAGACGGCGACAACCAGCTGGCACAGGCCGAGCCAGAGCATCGCTGCTCGGTCGGCGGCCCACCCGAGCCGTACGGCGGCGCCGAGCGTGCGCGGGAGCCGGGCGGCCATCTGCCACCAGGAGGCGGTCGCGATGTCCTCGAAGTGCGGGTCGCTCTGGTAGCCGACCTGCTGCGGGGAGCCGGAGGTTTTCGGGGCGGGTGAGGACTGCGTCACCCGCCCCATCCTGGCGTGAGTGCCGGGGCGTCAGGGCCCGTTCGGGCCGATGTCGTCCCTGTGGTGGACCCGTGTCTACAGGGCCCGCAGGGCCAGTTCGACGGCGGTGATCAGGAACAGGCCGGTGCGGTACGGTGCGGCCTCCTTGGGCCCGAGGGCGGCTCGCTCGACGGTCTCGGAGAGTACGGCGGCGTCGAGGAATCCCTGGTCGATCAGGTGCAGGTCCTTGCCCCAGCTCCGCAGCAGGCCGGAGGCGTAGGCGTGCACGGCGGTGTTCATCAGGTGCGCGAAGTTCTCCCGCAGGGTGGGGTGCACCACGGCGTCGGGCAGGCCGCGGGTGGCGAACCGCTCGGTCAGCAGCCGCTTGTCCCGCTTCCACTCCACCGGGAGGCGCTGCCCGAACCGGACCAACTCCGGGTCGGTGAACGGTGCGACGGTCCACAGGCCCCGGCGGGCCAGCAGCGGGGTGGCGACCTCCAGGGCGACCAGTGCGGTCTCCGGCGCCACGGTCGCCGGGGCGATGCCGGTGTTGACCTCGCCGAGCAGGTCGCGCACCCGCTGCCCGCACCAGGCCGGCGCCTCGGGAGTACGGGCGGGCCCGCCGCCGGGGCGTCGGACGCGGGCGACTTCGTCGCCGCCGAACCCGGCCACCACGGTGGTCAGGCCGCGCGCCATCAGTGCCTGGGCGAGTGTGTCGGCCGCCTCCAGGTGTGGCTCGTCCAGCGGGCTGATGGCCTGCGGATGCGCTCTGCGCAGGCCGCCCGGGGCGAGCGGCGGGTGCTCGGCGGCGGGCACCGTGATGTCGGGGGTGAAGCCGAAGTGGTCGATGACCAGGCGGCGCCGCTCGGCCTGTTGGGGCCCGGCCTCGCCGCCGATCAGCAGCGCGCACGGCGTGATGACGCCCGGGTGCGCGAGGGCGAGGGAGATCGCGAGGTTGGTGGAGTCCTTCCCGCCGGACAACTGCGCCGCCGTCTGGGCCGGGATGAGCGGGCGGCGAGCGTGGATGTGGTCGACGAGCGCCTCGAACGCCTCGACGAGCTCGGCGCTGCCGGTGTTCTCGGCGAGCTCGGAGGGCTGGGCGTGCTCGGCGGCGGCCGGGTAGACCAGGCGCAGGCCCTCGGCGTTGGCGTACGCCGTCGACCGCTCGGAGAGCCGCTTGATGGTGGTGAACAGGGTGTCGTGCCCGTAGCGGGGGTGCCCGGTCAGCAGCCGCATGACCTCCTTCTCGTCGAGCTTGTCCGCCGCCTGGTGTGCGCGGAGGTCCATCAGCTGCCACGATGCGGCCAACGTTCCCTTGTCGTAGGCGAGGTAGAGCGGGCAGACGCCGCCGAGCCCGGTCTGAAGCCGTAACCCGTCGGGGCCTGCCTCGGTCCAGATGGACTGGAGCGGCCAGGCGCGGCACTCCTCGACGGCGCGGGCGTACACCGCGGCATCCACGCGGACCGGTGCTGTGGAGCGCAGCAGCGAGGCGAGTCCGGCGGCCCGTTCGCGGACCACCATCAGCGTGCGCGTGCCGTCGGTGACCGCCCGCGCTTCCAGCGCGGGGTTGGCCAGCGGCCGGATGCGGTCCCCGCCCCTCACCCAGCAGCCTTCCGTCTGGTCACACCACTGCCACGGCCCCGAACCGGTCCGCAGGTCGACCGACAACGTCAACATCCTTGGCTCTCCCCTCTCGTACGGCTGGCGGGCATGCGACGGGGCCCGCGCGGCGCAGGCCGGGCGCGGGCCCCGGTGGTGCTGGACGGACGGCGGAGCTGGATCAGTCCTCGAACCGGCCCTGATCGGAGCTCTCCTGCGGCTTCTCGTCGAATCGGGCGGTGCCCCTGGGCACGGCGAGTGCGACCGGCCCGGCGAACACGGACTCCCACGGCCGCTTCTGGTCCTTCATCGCGAACCCCTTTCCTACTCGGCCGATCCCGCTGACAGTGCGTCATCGGGCTTTGTGAATGAGTGAACTGGGCAAGGAGGAAGACGGGTACCGTGCCGAGCGCGCCAAGCCGTATATCGGGTATACGAAGGCGGTCACGCCATGACCCAGCGACCCGCGAACCACCAGCTCAAAGCCCTGATCGACGAGTCCGAGCTGCCGTACGAGGCCGTCGCCCGCGCCGTGCGGGCCATTGCCGCCGAGAGCGGACAGGCGCTGGGGACCAACAAGTCGGCCGTCCACCACTGGGTCCTGGGCGCCGAACCGTCCGGGCAGACGCCCGGCTACCTGGCCGAGGCGCTCTCCCGCCGCCTCGGGCGCCGGATCACCCGCGACGACCTCGGACTTGGTTCCCCCTGCGGTGGCGAAGATGAAAGCATCGGCCTGACGCTGGACTGCGACCCGCTGGAGACGCTCATCGCCCTTGGGGAGGCTGATGTGAACCGCCGCCGATTCCTTGCCACCTCCGCGTATTCCATGGCCGCCGCAACCCTCCCCCTGCAGGCCGTCCAGGAGGCCGCCGCCCGCTCCCGCACCATCAGCGGCGGCGCGATTGCCGGGCAGGCCGACGTCGCCGCCGCCCGGGACATGCTCACGTGCTTCATGGACATGGACGAGAAACACGGCGGCCAGTACGGCCAGAAGACCTTCGAGCGCTTCCTGACCACCGAGATCGCCCCGCTGTGCCAGGGCCGGTTCGCCACCGGCGACGTGCGGGCCGAGGCGTTCTCGGTCGCCTCCGCCGCAGCCCACCTGGCGGGCTGGCGGGCGTACGACAGCGGGGAACAGAGCCTGGCCCAGCGGTACTACCTGCAGTCCTTCGCCCTCGCGCGGGAATCCGGCGTCCCCGGCCAGGACGGGTTCGTGATGCGCACGATGTCGCAGCAGGGCATGAAGCTGCACCGGGCCGAGCACTGCCTGGCCCTGGCCGAGACGGGCTGGAGCCGCGCGAAGGGCCGGGTGGATGAACAGGTCGAGGCGCTGTTCGCCATCACCCACGCCCACGCGCTCGCCAAGACCGGCCAGCGCCGACGCGCCGTTGCCGACATGGACCGCGCCCATGCCGCCCTCGCTGCCGGGGCCAGGGCCGGGGACGAGGTGCCGTTCTGGGCGCTGGCCTGGGGCCCGCCCGCGGCCACCGTCCACTCCCGCACCGCGAAGGTCTTCGAGACGCTCGGCGACCGCCCCAACTCCGCCCGCAGTTACGCGACCGCCGCCGCCAGCCGACCCGGCACTACCTACGCGCGGATCATCGCCCTCGACTTGGTCGCCCAGGCCGAACAGCAGGCCAGGCAGGGCCACATCGAGCAAGCCTGTGGCACCTGGGACCGGGCCATCGACACCATGGCCGGGGTCAAGTCCGCCCGCACCCTCAAGGCCGTACGCACCCTGCGCTCCGACCTGCGCCCCTACCGCTCGCGCGGCGTGCGGTGCGCTGCCGAACTCGACGAGCGTGCCCGCCTCTTCCTCGCTCACCACTTCCCTGGCAAGTCAGTGTGTTCAGCCCCGTGGGATCTGGCCTGAACCATTCTTGGCGCGGGCTCGCGCTGTTTACACGCCTTCGGTTTCTGCGAGGTACTGGGCGCCCTGCATCTACGAGGAGTGTGTGTGAGCGAGCTGATCGAAGGCAGCCAGTACCTGATCAAGAACCACAAGACCGGGCTGTACCTGACGGGGAAGCCGACTGCGGACCGTGCGGAGCACGGGATGGTCGAGCTGGAGCCGCTGCGGGAGGGCGAGGAGCGCCAGTCGCAGCTGTGGGAGTTACGCCGGGGCAATGCCCAGGGGCGTTTCATGCTGCGCAATATGCAGCGGCGGCAGTCGTACCTGCACCCCTGGGGGCACAGCGGTAGCAACAGCACCAAGGTGGAGGAGTTCGTCTACGAGCCGGATCACGCCGACAGCTACATGTGGGAGCTGGTCAAGGAGGCCGTCCCGGACGGTGACGCCTGGAAGCTGAAGTGCGTGGTCGGCGGGGCCGACGGGTGGCTCAACATCGTGGGCCACAGCCATGACGCGGGCGCCGCGGCGGAGATCTACGAGGACAAGCAGGAGACCCACGCCTACCGGCTGTGGACGCTGGAGCGGGTTCCCTCGGCCGCGTCCGGGGTGGAGCTGCCGCTGACGTTCTCGGTTCCCCAGGAGTTTGAGTCCCTGGACCTGATGGGCTCCGCGGAGGAGAACACCAACATGCTGCTCGAGCGGCTCGGACAGCTCGAGCCCCAGCCGCCGCAGGAGGAGGTCGCACACGCCGTCCTGGCGCAGCAGACGATGTTCGAGGTGCTGACCGCGGCCGGCGCCGTCTACGCCGGCACGCTGCTGTCGAAGACCCCGGAGAACGCCCCGCCGGAGCAGCAGCGGCTGGCTTCGGCCATGCTGACGGTCATCGCCCGTCCCAGCGAGCTCAACAACGAGGACACCGTTGATCGCCTGGCGCGCATGCTGGGCGCGACCCATTCTGGGGCCGAGGTCGGTGTCACCAGGTTGCCGGACCCCGTCGGGCGGGTGGTGCTGCTGACCCAGGAGAGCAAGGTCGACAAGCCGGTCGGTCTCCTGCAGACCGGTGAACGGCCCACCGTGGTGCGCCAGTTGCATGTCTTCGTGCCGGTCCCGGGCCGGCTGGCGATGGCGGACTTCTCCATCGCCACCGAGAACGTCGACGAGTGGGACCACTACGTCGACATCCTGGCCGGTGTCTGCAACACCATCAAGTTCAGCTGACGCCGCCCGCCGCCACGGACAAAGGACTCCGTCATGATGAAGCCGCTGTACACACTGGAAAGCGAATCCGCCACCAAGCTGGAGCACCTGGGCTACACCGCTGCCGTGCACGACTTGGTCGTGCAGGCCGCCCACACGGAACTCAACCGGTTCCTGCGCGACGAGGGCGAAGCCGTGCATATGTGGGGCTGGGCCCCGGGCTCCCTGCACGACGCGGACCGGTACCGCGTCAGCCAGCTCCTGCGCTCCTTCACCTACCAGGAACAGGTCATGGTCGACGCCCTCAAGCGGCTGGACGAGACCTACCGGGCCTACATCGACGCCTCCCCCGAGAACCGCAAGAAGGCCGAGGAGTTCATCGACTCCCTCAACCAGGCCGCCGCCCGCCGCGCCGTCGACTACACGGTCAGCCAGCTGCGCCTGCCGGAGGGGGTGGGGGCCTGGCTCACGGCCGACAAACGCGACCTTGTGGCCAAGGCCCTGGTGGCCAAGTGGCAGAAGCCGCCCGCCCATGGGGGGCATACGTACGTCTCCATGGCTGACGACGAAATCCAGGCCAAGGAGGGGGGTCTGTACCCGGGGGAACGTGAGGAGATCTGGGAAAGGGCCCGGCAGGAGGGCCAGAAGGAGGCGATGGCGATGGGCCCTCAGCTCGTGGCCGACGCAATCGCCGACCAGCTCAAGGGCGTCCCCGGCCTCGCACAGCTGACCAAGACCTTCGCCCAGGAACTCGCCGCTGCGCAGCCGGGTGAACACTCTCGTATGGAGAGGTATGTGGCACCCCCGTTCCGGCGGGTGTACACGGCACACAGTGTCGTGGATTTCCACGACCCGGAAATCGCCCGTGAACTCGGCAGCCGCGGCTATTCGTACTACTCCTTCAGCCGCAAGGACCGGACCGTGGACACGTCCTTTAAGGGGTCGGGCTTTGACATGGTGCTGTGGCGCCTGAAAGACCACGGCTACCCCACCGAGCGCATCCCCGACGGCCTGCTGTACAACCTGGTGGACACGGCCCTGGCGGTGCAGGCCGAGTACCAGTTGCAGTGCTTCTTCGTGGACCGGGAACTCGCCAAGGTGATCGCGACCCGGGGCGAGGAAGAGCAGTGGCTGTATAAGAAGACCGCGGAGTGGGCCGCCGAGCGGGCCGCGGCGAAGCAGGCGGAGATCGACCGCTGGGGCTTTTGGGGCGACGTCCTGGGCATGGTCAGCGCCGTCGCCGGCGTCCTGGCGTTCATCCCGGGACTGTCCGTGATCGCGGGCCCCGTCGCCATCCTCACCGCGGCCGTGTCGCTCGGCCTGCACGCGAAGGCCATCTCCCTCAAGGACAAGGTGGAGACTGCCGACGGCATCACCATCGCCGCAGATGTGATCTCTGCCATCCCGTTCGTCGGCACCGTGTCCAAGGGCGCGAAGGGCGCCTGGGCCGCGGCCCGCATGAACAAGGTCGCCAACGTGGTCGTCAGCAACAGCGGGCGGGCCTTTGTCGGGGCGATCGCCAGCAAGAGCGCATCCGACGCCAGCCGGGTCTTCGACTACCTCGGCAAGAAGGGGGCCAAGGCGGTCACCGGCACCGCCACCCAGAGCAAGATCCCCGGCAAGGTACTGGAGGGGGCGTTTGCCCTGGCCACTCAGGTGCCCACCGCCGTCGACTGGGCCACTCCGGTGGATCAGTCGGCGAAAGACACGGCCGCCCGCACCGTCCTGAGTGCCAGCATCGGACAGACCGTCGGCGAATGGAACACGGTCGGCGTCTTCACGAAGAAGGCCGGGACCGTCAGCCTCGAACGCTTCAGCAACTTCTTCAAGAAGATCAAGGTGTAACCCCCGGAACCGCGACACCCTGCACGGGAACTCCCAGCGGCCGCCGGGCCTCCACGGCACGGCGGCCGCATCCAGCAACCTCGCCTAACGCTTGAACACGCTCAATCCTCAGGGAACTGGAGAACTGACGCGCCTCGGCGCCGATAGCGTCAGCCGGGCTGGTTTCCGGGGCGGGAGGACCAATCCGTGACGGGCCCGCCCCGGATCTCCCCTTCTGTCCCGGCTGCCGCAGTCGCGCACTACGGTGATCTGCGACCGGACCATCAGGGAGGGCACGGGTGACCGTCGCAGACCCCACGGCGTGGGACGACCTGTTCAGCCGCACGATCGACGGGCTGAGCGCCGACTTCGTCAGACCCGCCGATACCGACGCCGCCGCCTGGGGCATCTACGACAGCGGCCGCTTCTTGGGCATGGTGGTTATGCAGGTGTGAGTGGACGGCCCGCTGTGGCGGATCGGCGCGACCGCTGAGCGGCACCGCGGCCTCGATGATGCCGTGCGCGCCCTGGGCCGCCCGGCCTCCTGGCCGCGCGAGCGCGAGCAGGCCGCCCACTGGGCCCGCCGCCTCCTCGCCGATTCGCGCCTGGTCGCCATCGACGTGGAGAGTACCGGCCTCACGCACGCCTACGCGGTGCAGATCGCCGTCATCGCCTGCGACGGCACCACCCTCTTCGACGAGCTGGTCGACCCGCAGGACGCGATGATCGAGCCCGGCGCCATCACGGTGCACGGCATCACCCCGGACAAGATCCGCAGAGCAGGGGCGGAGACCTTCAGCGCGCTGCTGCCGCGGCTCGCCGAGGTGCTGCACGGCCGCACCGCCGTCACCTACGGCACCCTCGACGGCCCTGTACTCCCGAAGCTACGCCGAAGCGACATGTAACGGTACGTAGTGGTGTGGCGAGGGGTGGCGCCTGTGTGGCGCTTGGGATTTTGGGGTTCTTGAGGGGTGCGCTCCTGTCTCAGGGTGACGGTTGTCACTGATTGTTGAGGCAGGAGGGGTGTATGCGTCAGGAGTGGGAGCCGGAGGATCTGATCGAGGTCTGGACGCTGCTCGAAGACGACATGGCCAAGTTACGGAACAAGTCGGGGGCGAACCGGCTGGGGTTCGCGCTGTTGCTGAAGTTCTTCGAAGTGGAGGCCCGCTTCCCGGAGAGTGCGCGGGAGGTGCCCGAGGCCGCTGTCTCGTACCTGGCCCAGCAGGTGAAGGTGGATGCCGGGCAGTGGGCGGCGTATGACTGGTCGGGGCGGGCGATTCAGCGGCACCGTATGGAGATCCGGGAGGCGTACGGGTTTAGGGAGTGCACCAAGGAAGACCAGGCCCAGCTCGCTGAGTGGCTGGCCGTGAAGTTGCGCCCGGTGGAGCTGTCGCGGGAGCGCTTGGCCGAGGCGGTGGTGGCCCGGTGCCGCAAGACGTTTATGGAGCCGCCGACGCCGCGCCAGGTGGCCCGGCTGGTGGGATCGGCGGTGAACACCTTCGAGAGCCGGTTCTGCGAGACCACCACCGGGCGGTTGTCGGCGGCGACGCGCTCGAGGCTGGACGATCTGGTTGCCGAGGACGACGGCGAGGACGGTGAGGAGAAAGCCAGTGTCGGCGGCGGGCAGACGTTCTTCACCGAGTTGAAGGCGGACCCGGCCGGGCTCGGGCTGGAGTCGCTGCTTGGGGAGATCACCAAGCTGAAGCGGGTGCGGAAACTGCAGATGCCGCCGGAGCTGTTCGCGGACGTCTCGGAGAAGCAGGTGGCCGCCTGGCGGGCCCGCGCGTCGAAGGAGTACCCGTCCGATCTGCGGGCGGCGAAGCCTCCGGTGCGTTACACGCTGCTGGCCACGCTGTGCCATGTGCGGCAGACGGAGATCACGGACACGCTGGTGGACCTGTTCATCCAGCTGGTGCAGAAGATCAACACCCGGGCGGAGAAGAAGGCCGAGGGCGAGTTCGTCAAGGAACTCAAGCGCGTGCGCGGCAAGGAGGGCATGATGCTGCGGGTCGCCGAGGCAGCGCTCGCGGAGCCGGCGGGCACGGTGCGGCGGGTGATCTACCCGGTGGTGGGCGGGGAGAGGACGCTCAGGGCGCTCGCGGCCGAGGCTGCGGCGAACGAGGCCCGCTACAAGGCGAGGGTGCGTACCGTGCTGCGCTCGTCGTACTCGGGGCACTGGCGGCGGATGCTCAAGCCGCTGCTCAGGGCGCTGGAGTTGAAGAGCAACAACACCGTCTACCGGCCGGTGATGGACGCGATCGACCTGCTCAAGCAGTATCTGGACCAGCCGATCAGCGAGGGCGCCTACTTCGACAAGGCGGAGAAGATTCCCCTGGACAAGGTGGTGCCGGACCAGTGGCGCAAGGCCGTGGTCGACGACCAAGACCGGGTCGAGCGCATCCCCTACGAGTTGTGCGTTCTGGTCTCGCTGCGGGACGCGCTGCGGCGGCGGGAGATATGGGTGGTGGGGGCGAACCGGTGGCGTAACCCGGAGGATGATCTGCCGCCGGACTTCGAGGACAACCGGGATGTGCACTACGACGCCATCAGGCAGCCGCTGGATGCGAAGGCGTTCACCGACGGCCTGGAGAAGAAGCTCCGCGATGCGCTGACCCGCTTCGATACCGCGCTCGAACTCGGCACCACGGGCGGGGTGGAGATCACCACCAAGCGCAGCGAGCCCTGGATCAAGGTGTCCCCGCTGGGCAAGCAGGAGGAGCCGGAGAACCTCACCGCGCTGAAGGCGGAGATCGAACGCCGCTGGGGCACCATCGACCTGCTCGACATCCTCAAGGAGGCCGAGTTCGCCACCGACTTCACCGACGAGTTCGTGTCGGTGGCCACGAGGGAGGTCACGCCGAAGGCGGTGCTGCGGCGCCGGCTGTTGTTGGTGCTCTTTGCGCTGGGCACGAACATGGGGATCAAGCGGGTGACGGTGACCGGCAAGCATGGTGAAACGGAGGCGGTCCTGCGGCGGGTGCGGCATCTGTTCGTCAACCGTGCCAATATGCGCTCCGCGCTGGTGAAGCTGGTCAACTCCACCTTCACCGCCCGCGACGAGCAGTGGTGGGGCGAGGGAACCGCGTGTGCAAGTGACAGCAAGAAGTTCGGCCCCTGGTCCAGCAACTTCATGACCGAGTGGCACCAGCGCTACCGGGGCCCCGGGGTCATGATCTATTGGCACGTCGAGCGGAAGTCGGTCTGTGTCTACAGCCAGCTGAAGTCGTGTTCCGCCTCCGAGGTGGCGGCGATGATCGAGGGGGTGCTGCGGCACTGCACTGAGATGGTCGTCGACCGGCAGTACACCGATACGCACGGCGCGTCCATCGTCGGGTTCGCCTTCGCCCACATGCTCGGCTTCAACCTGCTGCCGCGGCTGAAGAACGTCGGCTCCGCCCGCCTGTACCGCCCGGCCACCGGGGAGGATGAGACGTGGCCGCGGCTGGGGCCGGTGCTGTCGAAGAAGACGATCGACTGGGAGCTGATCCGCCAGCAGTACGACCAGATCGTCAAGTACACCACCGCGCTCCGCCTGGGGACCGCGGAGGCTGAGCAGGTCCTGCGGCGCTTCACCCGCGGCGGCCCCAAGCACCCCACCTACCAGGCCATCGAGGAGCTGGGGCGGGCGATACGTACGGCGTTCATCTGCGACTACCTCGCGGATGCCGCACTTCGCCAGGAGATCAACGACGGGCTGCAGGTGGTGGAGAACTGGAACTCCGCCAACCACGATCTGTTCTACGGCAAGGACGGCGACCTGACTGGCGATGACAAGGAGAGCCAGGAGGTCTCCATGCTCGCCCTCCATCTCCTGCAGTCGGCTCTCGTGCACGTCAATACGCTGCTGCTGCAGGAGATCCTGGCCGAGCCGAAGTGGGCGGACAAGCTCACCGACGCCGACCGGCGGGCCCTGTCCCCGCTGTTCTGGACCCATGTGAATCCGTACGGCCGGTTCGAGCTCAACATGAACAACCGGCTCGGCCTCGCCCCGGCGCCCGTGGTGCCCGGCCCGCGCTCCGCCCCTGACACTCAGGCTCCTCAGTCGGCGCCGGACCCTGCGCCCGGGTCGGCATCCTGAAGGTCCGCGCTCTGCACGGTCGGCTACCAGGAACAGTGACCGCCCGATGCTGTTGCCGTGCTCCCGGGCGGGGGCCGTCACTCTCCCCGTCCGGGAGCACGGTGCGTGCGGGCCGTCTCAGGGCCTGGGCAGGGGCAGGCCGGGCAGCTGCGGGTGGCGCAGGTGCTGCCCGCCGCCGTACACGTGCAGAGTGAACGTCTCAGGCCCCGGGCTTTCCGGCCGCCTCGTAGGCGTCCAGGACGCGCTCGATGCGCGCCCATAGCTTGACCGGGCCGCCCTCGCGCACCTGCCAGCCGCCGTCGTGCGGGGTGAGGGTGGCGGCGGAGCCGGTGACGGCGTCGACCAGGTGCATGACCTCGCCGACGTGGGTCATCTGCGCGTCGGGGACGGGGCTTTGGGCGAGGAAGCGCAGGTGGAACGCTTCCTCGGTGGCGGCGGTCAGCCACTCAGGCCCGTGCCGGGCGGGGCGGGTCTTCTCCGGCAGTTCCGCGGCCCAGTGGGCGGGGTTGCCGAAGGCCGGGGCGGCGTGGGTGCGCGCGGACATGAACGAGATGGTGCCGCCCAGCAGCGGGCCCTCGGCGGAACTGGTCAACCCACAAGAGGCCGTGATCGAGCCCGACGCCATCACGGTGCACGGCATCACCCCGGACAAGGTCCGCGCAGCGGAGACCTTCAGCACGCTGCTGCCCCGGCTCACCGACGTGCTGCACGGCCACACCGCCATCACCTACGGCGCCCTCGACCGCGAGGTCTTCCAGCGCGAACTGACCCGCCACTTCGCCTGCCAGGAGCAGGCCGCGGCCTGGATGGAGGCCGTGCGCTGGAGGGACGCGATCGAGCCGTACGCGGTGTTCAAGGGACTCTGGTCCGCACACCGCGGCACCTACCGGTTCCAGAAGCTCGGCGGCCCGCACGACGCCGCCAGTGACGCGCGGCTCCTGATCGAGAAGCTGGACCTCATGGCCGCCGCAATCCCCGCCCAACGCCGGTGACGGGATCGCCTCTTGGCTTGGTGCGGAACGCCTGAACCGGGCGCCGACAGTGCGTAGGCTGGCGCCGCAGGGTGGTCTCGTCGGTTTTCAGGTGACACACGGGGCCACCCTCGTCGTTGGGGCGATCGGTCCCTACAAGCCCGCCTCCGGGTCCGCGTGCGGCTCGCCCTGGTCCGTCTCGCCGGGGGCCAGGTCCTCCTCCTCGTGCGTGCCGAAGGGGCCCGGCTGCCCGGCGGGCACTCCGAGCAGCGGAGCACCACCCTTGGTGCGGTGATACATGGCGAACATCGAACCACCGTACGACGCAAGCCGGACAGGGGCGGGTGGGCGGCCGCTCTCAGCCGAGCGTCACGGCGAGCAGGGCCGCGGCCACCGTCGCGACGGCGATCGCCATCATCAGAATCCGCACACCGCGGGGACGGGGTAGGTACCGCGCGGTCTCGCGCGGGAGCATGTTCATACGGAGGTCAACGAGCGTCCGGTGCCGGCGGTGGCGCGGCGGCGTTCTCACAAATGGTCGTCTCTGCGAGTTCTGCGAGAGGCCCGCAAGCGATCACGTTTCCGCAGGTCGCCGTTCGCAGAAGTCCTCTCACAAGTGACAGGTTGTGCGAGAGGCAATCTGCGAAACTGCCGGGGTGGACCTGACGCCCGATCAAGCCGCCGGCGCGGTCGAACGCAACGACTGCCCCAAGTGCGAAGTACCCGCCGGAAGTCCGTGCCGCACCCGCGGCGGGAAGACCGCCTCGAAGTACCACACCCCGCGCCTCGTCCTCATCACCGCCCTGCGCGAAGAACTCGAAGTCCCCGTCCCCGCCGACCGCGGCCCCGGACGGCCTTGGAAGCAGGGAGCCACGCCCGCCACGATCCCCGCCCAGCGCGCTGGCAAGCCCGTCCGCATCGGATACGCCAGGACATCGACGGCCCGCCAGGAGTTGGCGAGCCAGCTCGAAGCCCTCGCCGCGGCTGACTGCCACAAGGTGTTCTCCGAGCAGATCAGCACCCGAATCAAGGTCCGCCCCGAGCTGGAGGCCGCCCTCAAGCTGGCCCGCGAGTTCAAAGAGGCCGCCCCGGACACGCCGGTCATCTTCACCGTGCACGAGCTGAAGCGGCTCGCGCGCAACGCGGCCGAGCTGATGACGCTCTCCAGCGAACTGCAGGCCGCCGGCATTCAGCTCGAACTCCTCACCGGCCCGCTCACCGGCATCTACGACCCCAACGGCATGGGCGCCATGTTCTTCGCCGTGCTCGCCGTCGCCGGGCAGATCGAGCGCAACTACATCCGCGAGAAGACCCTGGAGGGCCAGGTCGCCGCCGCGAAGAAGGGCAACCACGGCGGACGGCCCAAGGTCATCGACGACGACTCCCTCACCTTCGCCCTGGCGCTCAAGGACAAGGGCGTGCCCGTCCCCGAGATCGCGAAGAAGCTCACCATCAAGACCGGCAAGAACGCGGGCAAGCCGCCCTCGGTCGCCTCGCTGTACCGGGCCTTCGCCGAAGCCGAACAGGAGACGACCGCGTGAGTGCGCCCGTCGGTTGTGCCGGGACACGGTAGTTGGAACCTGGCCACGAGAACTGGAACCGCCGTCGGCACGTCGGCGAGGATGTCTCCGGCCGCGGCTTCCTAAGCAGGTCAGACCTGGTAAGTGCTCCGGGACCGGTGTCAACAAGCGTGGCAATTCGTCACGGGTTCCAACAACGATGTCCCGTCGGCTCCAACTAGCGTGACCCGCCGCCCGAAGAAGTGCAGCTCGATGGGCCGCCATGGTCCCAATACCGTGTCCCGGCACAGGCTGGAAAAGCTGGTCTTCATGGTGTGAGGCACGGTGTTGGTGCCTGCGTCGTCTGGATGCCTGCTGACAGTGCTGCTCTGCCCGGGTTGGACCGGCCGGCCAACCCACGGATCAAGGCGTGGGAGCCCGGCCGGTCCGCGCCGTGCATGTCTTATCCGATGACCTTGGCGACGACCCCGGCACCAACGGTCCTGCCACCCTCGCGGATCGCGAAGTGTAGGCCGTCATCCATAGCGATGGGGTGCACGAGGGTGACTGACATGTTGACGTTGTCGCCGGGCATTACCATCTCGACGCCCTCGGGCAGTTCGATGCCTCCTGTGACATCGGTCGTGTGGAAGTAGAACTGAGGGCGGTCCCCCTTGGAAAAGGGAGTGTGGCGACCGCCCTCGTCCTTGCTGAGGATGTAGACCTCTGCCTCGAATTTCGTGTGCGGACCGATGGTGCCGGGCTTGGCCAGGACTTGGCCCCGTTCGATCTCCTCCGGCTTGATGCCGCGCAGGAGCGCTCCCACGTTCTCGCCGGCCCGGCCTTCGTTGAGTGGTTTGCGGAACATCTCGACCCCCGTGCACGTGCTCTTCACGGTCTCCTTGATACCGACGATCTCCACTTCGTCACCCACCTTGACGATGCCGCGCTCGACCCGTCCGGTGACGACAGCGCCGCGCCCGGAGATGCTGAAAACGTCCTCGATGGGCATCAGGAAGGGCTTGTCGACCGCACGTTCCGGCTCGGGTATGTAGCTGTCCAGGGCCCCCGCCAGTTCGATGATCTTCGCCTCCCACTCAGCCTCCCCTTCCAGCGCCTTGAGAGCGGAGCCACGGATGACGGGCATGTCGTCGCCGGGGAACCCGTACAGGGAGAGCAGTTCACGGACCTCCATCTCCACCAGTTCGAGCGACTCCTCGTCGTCGACCGTGTCGCACTTGTTGAGGAAGACCAGGATGTAGGGCACGCCGGTCTGGCGGGCGAGCAGGATGTGCTCGCGGGTCTGGGGCATCGGGCCGTCGGTCGCGGACACGACGAGGATCGCGCCGTCCATCTGCGCCGCACCCGTGATCATGTTCTTCACGTAGTCTGCGTGGCCGGGGCAGTCGACGTGTGCGTAGTGCCTCGTCGGGGTGTCGTATTCGACGCGGCTGGTGTTGATCGTGATGCCGTGGGACTTCTCCTCGGGAGCGTTGTCGATCTGGTCGAAGGCGCGCGCCGCCCCGCCATATGCCTTCGCGAGCACCGAGGTGATGGCGGCAGTGAGGGTCGTTTTGCCGTGATCGACGTGGCCGATCGTTCCCACGTTCACGTGTGGCTTGGTCCGCTCGAACTTCTCCGTGGACACAGGGCATCCTCTCGTGCGTCGAGTACATAGCCGACGGGTCTAGGCTCAGCTGGCCAAGACCGCAGGGCCGCAGTCGGTTGTCGCCTGGCACCTTCCCCCCGATTAATCACTCCATGTGAACAGGCTCACTTTGAGCCAATTCCTGTCTGGGGTGGATGCAATGAGAGCTGGGCTGCCACGACGCCCGGCAGCCGCTCACGCCTGAACGCGCAGACCCGACCGTGACCGCCGCACGTTTATCCGGGCTGGCTGTGCCGCGACACGGTAGTTGGGACCATGGCGGCCCATCGAGCTGCACTTCTTCGGGCGGCGGGTCACGCTAGTTGGAGCCGACGGGACATCGTTGTTGGAACCCGTGACGAATTGCCACGCTTGTTGACACCGGTCCCGGAGCACTTACCAGGAGTTCTCGTGGCCAGGTTCCAACTACCGTGTCCCGGCACATCGGTACGGACGGCCGCGTGAGCTGGGCCGCCTTCGATCCGAAAGCTACTGGCGGGTTACTTGTCGGTTGGTTCGCCGCTCGTTAAAGGCGCCCCAACTGCACAGACCGAGGGCGCCACCGCCATCGTCATCACGCACGTCATGGTCAATAAGGCGCCAACCATCCACGGTCGCGTCTTTCGGGCCCACGGCCGAGTGACTGCGCAAAACCAGCACCCCTGCCACATCGAAATAGTGGCTGCCGAGGAGCCCGGGGCGGCTTCGTAGAGTCCGCAGCTGCCCGGCCGATCACGAGCGAAGTCACAGACGCACGGCGGCAACGGTCGTCGTACCGTGAAAGACGTACGCTCGTTTGTCATACCTAGTGGCCACGGCCGGGACAGCTTCAGGGCGCCCGCAATGCGCTCAACTGGCTTCCTCGGCCGTGGCTGGCCCCGCGCTTCCGGCCGCAACTGGGCCCGATTGGTTGCCTGTTCAACTCCGGATCGGGATGGCTCCACCGCTGACCAGCACCGCAAATGCGGAGCACGTCTCATTCAGACTCCAGGCGGAGCCACCGATGGCCGGAGAAGTGGGGCCGCCGCACAGAGAAAGCCACTCAACTTCGTTGCGGCGCTTATCGAACCCGGTGATCAACGTCTCGGCGGGCGGCGACCTCCTGCCAGTGTTCACTTGCTTAGAGACGTCCGAGAGAGCACCCCGCCCCACGCGAGTCGGAACGACTCGGTTGTTCGCTGGTCACGCGGCCCATCGGACCCCTCTCATCCTCGGGCACGTGGTCAGGACGGTGGAGACAGTCTGAAATTGCCCGCCTGACGGTCGTTCGCTCTCAGGTCTGGTGGCGAGGGGCGTCCTATCGCTCGCAGTTCTGGGTCTTGCCCGCGCCGATGTTCTGGGTGTTGCAGGTGTCCCTGCCGTTGCTGCCGTCTACGGTTCCGCTGCCGGGGCCGACGACCAGAAGGGTGCCGTCGATCCCGCTGATGGTGTCATCGCCCCAGCCACTGTAGATAAAGCCGGCACCGGTCGCGCCAAGGCTCACAGCCTCGATGTGATCCGCCCCCTCACGGCCCCAGACACGGGCGACGCCACCAATTCCAGCGCCGACGGCACCCATACGGATGGTGTCGTTACCGAAGCCGCCGTCAACACCCCCGTCCATCGTGACGGCGCCGGTGGTGATGGTGTCATCACCAGCGTCACCCCAGATACGGCCGTTGACGAGGACGTCGCCGACGATGGTGATGGTGTCATCGCCGGCGTCACCGGCGACATAGCCCTGGCCGGTGACGTCACCGGTGATGGTGATGATGTCGTCGCCGCCGCGCCCGACGACGGGGAAATCGATGTCGCCGGCGCAGACGATGCGGTCGTTACCGGGACCACCGGTCTTGCCGGGGGTGCCATTGACGGTGCACACGCCTTGGGCGTGAGCGGGGGTGGACAGGGCCAGGGAGGCGGCGGGCAGTAAGAGGGCCGCCAGCAGAGCGACCGGCCCGGTGGCCAGCCCCCGCCCAGTGAGACGAAGCATCGGTCTCCTTCAGCCAGAGTGATCGGACGCCCGCACCCTCCCCCCGTACCGCCCCCGCCAATCGGGCTATCACCTCATCCACTCCTTTGAGTGAGCGCTTTTCCGCCAGCGTCTTCAGTTCCTGGATGAGAGCGGCGCTGTCCCGGCCAGGCGCAAGGCATACCGCACCTACGCCGACCGGATCACCGCGGCCAGGGTGACCGCCGTCACCCTCGCGTCGATCCGGGGCTGAACTTCACTCTCCGTTACTTGTCGCTTCGCGGCAGCTTCGGGAGTACAGGGCCTCGACCGCGAGGTCTTCGAGCGCGAACTCCTCCGCCACTTCGCCGGCCAGGAGCAGGCCGCGGCTTGGCTGAAGGCCGTGCGCTGGAGGGATGCGATCGAGCCGTACGCGGTGTTCAGGGGACTCTGGTCCGCACACCGCGGCACCTACCGCTTCCAGAAGCTCGGCGGCCCCCACGACGCCGCCGGCGACGCGCGGCTCCTGATCGAGAAGCTGGAACTCATGGCCGCCGCCATCCCCGCCCCACGCCGGTGACCACCCTGACCGCGGGCACCTCGGCGCGGGCCGCATCGTTGGCCTGTCCATGAGCAGACGATCTAGGCGGCACCGCCGTCCCGCGCCCGTGCTGGAGGCCGAGCCCGTGATGGAGCCCTTCCCCCTCGACGACCTCAAGCACGTACGCCTCGGTGCCTACCTCGCGGACAACCCGTTCTTCGAGCGCGCCCACGTCCATGAGGCGTACGCCCGCACCGTGCACGTCGGCGCCGGGGTGCTCTTCGTGGCCCATCAGCTCTTCCCCCGCCCGGCCTGGCGACCGTACCTGGCCTACTTCGCCCGGGGAGCGTCCGGCGCCCGCTTCGTGCTGCTGGCGCACGCGAGCGAACACGCCACCGCCGACGCGGCCATCAAGACGAGCGAGGCCCTGGCCGCCCAGATGTCCACCACCTCCTGGCAGCACGCCCTCGGCCTTTTCGCCGCTGCTGTGCCGCGTCAGTCGGCCGCCTGAGCGCGGGCACGGTCGAAGGCGGCGTACGCCTCCTCGACGCCGGGCCGCACCGGTTCGTCCACCTCGGTGGTCTCCGGTTGTGGCCCGGCGGCCTCGGCCGGGGCGGGGCTCGCGCACACGTACGTCAAGGGATCTTCCACGAGCCAGGCATACGCCACGCCCGCTCGCGGCACCCGGACCTCGTAGCGCGTGACCCCAAGGTGCACTCGCAGAACCGTTCCCCGTTGGCCCGCTCGTACGAACAGCAGACAGGCCGCACGCGCGCACCCCGGTTCTCACAAACGTTCCTTTGCCCGAGCAAGATCAAAGATGACGTCCCGGTGATCGCGAACCGGCGGTTCGGTTCGCAGAACTCGTTCTCACTCAAAGGTGGGTTCGGGGTACTTTCGGGAATCGTTTGTGACAGTCTCCGGTGCCATGACGGTCCCTCAAGAGGCTTCCGCGAGCGACGCGGACGATGTCGAGCGCCACCCCTGCCCGCGCTGCCGTGCCGAACCCGGCTCGCCGTGCCGCTCGCGCTCCGGCGCGGTTTCCGGCACCTACCACACCGGCCGCTTCACCAAGGTGCCCCAGCTCGCCAAGCTCTTGCGCGTGCCCACCCCCGCCGACCGCGGGCCCGGCCAGCCGTGGCGCCCCGGCACCCCCGTCCCGCTCGCCCTCGCGCCGGACACCCCGACCGCCGACATCCGCATCGGGTACGCGCGGTGCTCGACGCTCACCCAGGAACTCCAGTCGCAGCTCGACGCGCTGGCCAAGCACGGCATCCCGCGCGACAAGGTGTTCTCCGAGAAGATCAGCACCCGCGTACGGGTCCGCCCGCAGTTCGAGGCCGCGCTCGCGCTCGCCCGCCAGATCAAGGCCCACGCCCCGCACTGCCGGGTCATCTTCACCGTGTACGAGATGAAGCGCCTCGGCCGCGACGCCGCCGAACTCACCGCACTCGCCGACCACCTCACCGCCCACGGCCTGGTCCTGGAGATGCTCGCCGGGCCACTGCCCGGGATGTACGACCCCAGCGGGCCCGGAAGGCTGCTGTTCGCGTTCTTCGCAGCGATGGCAGAGACCGAGCGCGAGAACATCCGGGAGTCGACCCTCGAAGGACTCGACGCGGCGGCACGCAAGGGCAAACACGGCGGCCGGCCGCCCGTCATCACCGACGACATGCTGCACACCGTGCTCCGGCGCCGGGCGAACGGCGAGTCGGTCGAGCAGATCCAGCCCGACCTGATCATCCCCACCGGCAAGCGCAAAGGTCAGGCCCCCAGCGTCGCCAGCGTCTACCGGGCGCTCGCCGAGCACGAGAAGCAAGAGACGTACCCCGAGGCCGTCGCCCAGGCGCACGCCGACTTCGCCGACCTCCAGGACGTCGACGACATCCCTCGCCCCCGCCGAGTCCGCATCCGGCGCCCAGGCGACCCGCTCACAGCCGAAGAAGCCGATCTCCGCCAGCGACTCCAGACCCAGCCTCACCCGAACTCGAAGCCGTAGAACGGTGGCCCCGCATGCCGATCCGCCCCGAGAACCGAGACCGCTACCCGGCCAACTGGCCCGAGATCAGCGAGGCGATCAAGAACCGTGCAGGGTGGCAGTGCGAGTGTGAAGGGGAGTGCGGACGCGGCAGCCACACCGGCCGGTGCCCCAACCGGCACAGACAACCCGCGTACGGCACCGGCTCCCGCGTCATCCTGACGACCGCTCACCTCGACCACACGCCGGAACACTGCGAGCCCGACAATCTCCGCGCGATGTGCCAGGGCTGCCACCTGCACTACGACCAGGACCACCACGCCCGCACCCGGGCCGAAGCCCGCCTTGCAGCGCTCGAAGCCTCCGGACAGCTCACGTTCGAGATGTAGCCAACCCGGCCATGATCGTTCTCAGCGCCAACCGCTGTACCGATGTTCCCCAAGCCCGATATCCGTCGCCCGTCTTGTCCAAGCGGTTGGCGAGCTGAGTGTAGGCGAAGGTGGTCTTCGGCAGGGTGACGACGGGTTCGGCAGTGTGGCCGGTGCGCTGCACCGAGTCCAGCAGCAGTTGGTAGTCCGTGTCGGCTTGGCCCCAACGGTGGCCGAGTTTGACGGAGTCCACCTTCGCGTACGCGTCACCGTCAAGGACATGAGTGGTGACACTGGTGAGACGCTTACGGGTGAAGAACACCGGGGAAAGCCGTCCCTGATCGCAGTCCTCGGATGCGTCGCAGTTCAGGTCCCAGGGGGTGTCGTACCAGTAGAACGCGTCCTTCTCGATAGAGGTGCAGTCGGTGCTGGCACCCGGAAGGCAGCGCTCAGAGGTGACGAAGTCAACCTTGGCCAGGGCCTTGGCACCGTACAGAGATGAGGACTTCAGGCCGTACTCAATTCGCTGGAGCGAACCCCCGCGGGTGTAACGGGTGTTGTCCTTTGCTTCCACGTTACGGCCGTAGGAGTTCTTCTCCTGGTCGTAGTAGTAGGCCACCGCGTTGCCGTGCGGGTCGACGACGTAGTCAAGGTTCCAGCGCCAGGCCTGCTGACACCAGGAGTCCACGAAGCGGGCGGCATGGCAGGGCTCGCCGGAGTCGTTACCGAAGACCGGCACGGTCCAGGTGGAGTCGGTGGTCTCCTTACCCGAGGTCCAGCCGGGCAGGCGGTGGTAGCCGAAGTAGTAGCGCACCCCGTTCGGGTCGGTCAGACGCCAGTACTCGCCGTCATTGTCGCCGTTCGCGCGGCCGGTGGACTTCAGGCGCTTGATGCGGCTGCCGTCGTCCTGCTGGAACTTGAACTCGTCGTTCCCGGCCGGGACGAGTTCACCGCCCTTGCCGTTGAAGGTGATGAACGCGTTGTCATACTCCCAACACAGGTCACCTGGCTTGTTGCCGTCGGTGTTCTCTACCCCGTCATCGGCGCATGGCTTGTAGCGGCGCTCGATGGCACCCGGCCACAGATTGAAGCCGTCGCCGACCCAGGAGGCCTGATTGTTGGTGGTACCGGTGCGTCCGTCGATGGAGCCGGAGGAGTACGACAAGCCCACGGTCGGCTCCAGGCCGCCCGGCACCCCCGGTACCGGGATGTCGTAGGACCAGTTGAAGTCACCCGTGTTTAGGTTCGTACTCCATGTAGCGGACGGGGACAGCGAGGTCGCGGTGTAGTCGCTGTTCTCGCCCTCCTCCGCCGCGACAGCGGCGAGCACGGTCGGGGCCGAGGCATGCAGGGCCACGCCGTCTGTGGTCAGGGTCTGCTTGTCGGTGTCGTTGACCGTCTCCACCGGCTCGCTGGTGCGGCAGGACTGCTTCTCCGGGGTCGTCAGCGCGCACGCGGGGAGCTCGACCAGGGTCAGGCGGGAGCCGTAGCCGCCGCCGAACGCCTCGGCGAAGGAGGAGTAGTCAACCCGCGCCTGGGCCTTGCCCGGTTTAGCGCCCTTGGCGTCGCCGGGTTCGAGGGCGAACAGCACGCCGTTCACGCCAGCCCGCTGGGCCGCCTCGCGGCCCAGGACACGGGCGGAGACCTTGCCTCGCGCCGCTGCCTTGGCCGCCTTAGCCGTCTTGGCTGTCTTTCCGGTCTTGGCGTTCTCGGGCGTTCCCAGCGCGAGCGGCAGGCCCTTCGCCTTGCGCGGGGCCAGTACGTCGGCGGCCTCGGCGGCGGGCTCCGGAACCGTCACCGTCGCCGAACCGGCCTTGGGCCACTTCGCCTTCGGCTTCTCCTTGGGGGTCTTGGGCCCCTTGGCGAGGGTGCGGGGCTCGCTCTTGACGCCGTCGCGGCCCTTGACGGGGTGCTCCGCGTTGGGGAGGTCAGGGCGGGTGTTGCCCGCGGGGTCCGCGGTCGCCGTCGGCGTGGCGATGGCCTGGAGCAGCGTGCCGACCATAACCGCGGACACGCCCAGGGCGACTCGGCGCCGCAGCGCCGGGAACCGCCGAGGTCTGGATATGCCGTTCATCGTGGTAATCAATCCCTCACAGAGAACCGCCGGTATCACGCGAGCGCGCGACGCGGCATAGGAACTTCAAGCTGCAGATGGGCCTGCGGTGGGTGTGCGCAGCCGTCGACCTGCGCACACCCACCGAGCGGCTTCAGACGCTGGGTACCTCGGTGGGAAAGTCAAACCATGCGCCAGCCAGTTGTTCGACCTGGGCTTCGGTCAACGCCCCCTGGAACACCCACACGTCATCGATCGAACCGGGGAAGTGCTCGCCCCAGGTTCCGTCGGTCTTGGCGCGGCCGACCTGCAGGGACTTGGTGGCCTTGAAGGACAGGATGTTCTCGCCCCAGGAGAACCGGTCCTCGCAGCTCGTCTCGTCGGCACGGCCGTCACCATCCGCGTCCGTGCACGCGACCTCCTGGAGCAGCCCGTTGACATACAGCCGGGCCTGCCTGGCGAAGCCGTCGTAGACCAATGTCAGGTGGTTCCACTCCCGCGCGTCCTCGAACGCGTTGTTTGCGACCCGTGATACCGCCGGGGAGGTTCCGTCCCTGTCGGGTATGGCCAGCTCCCAGCGGCCGCGCCCCTCCACACCGGGCACAGCGGGTACGTAGCGGACGTTGAACGCGCTCTGGCTCGTCCCCTCCGCGCTCACCAGGGACACCCCGCCCTCCGGCATCGCGGCCGCGCGGGCCCAAGCGGTGACGGTGAAGCTGGTGCTGGTGTCCAGGGGTACGCCGGTGGTGGCCGCGTAGCTGTCAGAGCCGTTGAGGAGCAGACCGTTGTCGCCAATGAACGCGCCGTCGAAGCCGACCTCGGCCCCGCCGTGCAAGGTCATGTCCGTGCCTCCGGCCGACGCGTCCGGGGAGGTCCCGGTCGTGCCCTGGCTGGCTTCGTCGAACTTCCAGCGGCCCTTGACCAGTGGGCGCTGGCGGAACATCTGCAGCGCTTCCTCGTCGGACACCGGGCGCTCGAACAGGCGCACCTCGTCGATGGTTCCGGGGAAGTAGTCGACGTACTTGCCGGTCCAGATGACTCGGCCGACCTGTACCGGGCCGTTGGCCTCCCAGGTCTTGCGGGCCGTGTCGGTGCCCTGCAGTATCCCGTTGACGTACAGCCGGATCTGCTGGGCGGGGGCGTCGTAGACGGCCACCAGATGGGCCCACTCGCCGGGCCGGGCGGGTTGTCTGGCCACGATCCGCTGCTCGCGGATGTTGCCCTTCTCGACGTCCTCCAGCGAGGTGCGCAGACTCCAGGCGTTCTCCCCTGCCTCGTAGGACAGGTAGAACGGGCTGTAGTAGGTGCCGCTCTGGCTGACCACGGTGCGGTTGCCGGTGACCGGCTCGGTGGGCAGCTTCGCCCAGGCCGACACCGTGTACGAGCGGGCCGTGTTCAGTACCGGGCGGTCGGTGGCCGCGTAGCCGCTCGTCCCGTCCAGGGACAGGGCCGCACCCGCGACGCCGGGCGCGCCGCTGTTCGCGCCGCCGTGCAGGGTCAGCGGCTGCTCACGGGACGCTCCGGTCACCTCGGTGGCGCCCGCCTGCTCGTCCAGCGGGAATACGACGCGTTCCGGACGCCCGCTGGTCAGGTCCTGGCCCTGGTGCAGCCGGGTCGCCTCGGCATTGGTGACCGCCCGGTCGAAGATCCGCACGTCGTCGACCGTGCCGGGGAAGAAGGCCATACGGGTCCCGTTGTAGGTGCCGGCGCCCAGTTGAAAGCCCCGGCGGGACTTCCACGCGGTGGTGTACGGGGTGGAACCCGCCAGCTGGCCGTTCACGTACAGCCGCAACTCCTTGGCCTTGTCGTCGTACACGCCCACCAGATGGCTCCACTCGCCCGCCTTGGCGTCACCTGGCTGTGCTCCCTTGGCCACTGCGATGGGGGCCCCGGACTTGTCCGCGGTGTACTGGTTGAACACCCAGCGGTCGGCCCACGCCGAGTAGTACAGCTCGAAGCCCGGCGTGTGGTTGCCCGGCTGGGCCGCGATGATCGCCGCCTTCTCCGGCATCCGGTCGAGCCGGGCCCAGGCCGCGACGGAGAAGCTGTCCGAGGTGTCCACGATGGTGATGTCGGAGGTCGCGTAGCCGGACGTGCCGTCGAAGCGGAGTCCGGTGCCCTTCTTGCCCTCGGCGCCGAGGGTGGCGCCGCCGTGCAGCCGCACCGTGCGCGGCGGCGTCGTGCCCGCGGCCGTGGTGGCCCCGGCGGGCTCGTTCAACTGCCAGCTGGCCCGGTCCGGCTGTCCGGCCTTGACACGGAACTGGTAGGTGCGTACTTCGGAGGCGTTGCCCGCCTGGTCGAACGCCTGGGCGGTGACGAAGTTCAGGCCCGGCTTCGCGGGCAGCAGCTGTACCGTCCTGGCCGCACCGCCACTGGTGGTCGCCTCCCGCGACGCGGACGGGTCGGTGTTGAACCCGTAGCGGTAGCGCACCGTGTCGGTGGAGGCCGAGTCGAGTGAGAACGTGCCGTACTGGCCCACTCCGTCGTACCAGGGGTCGTTCGGGTCCTCCGGGTCGGAGGCCGGGTAGTCGCCCGAGGAGACCGCCGGAGCCTTCGGGACGCTCGTGTCGTACACGAAGTAGCAGGCCGTGGGGTCGCCCGCGTACGACCACGGCGAGTACTGCGCCCCGTCATAGGACCGCACATACCAGTGCGCCGTCTTGTTCGCCGGAACCGACGGCAGCGAGACCGCGAAGTTCGACCCGGACTTCTTGGCCGAGGTCAGCGACGGCTTCCAGCGGGCGATCAGGCCCTTGCCGTCGCCGGAGTCCCACTTCGCCTGGAACTGCACCCGGACGCTGTCCCCGTCCGGGTCGGTGACGTTGTTCGCGTAGATCTTGCCCAGGGTGCGCACCCGCGCCTTGTCACCGGGCTTCTTGCAGGTACCGCCGTACTCCATCGTCAGCTGCGACATCTTCACCTGCGGCGGCGGACGGTTGTACTTCACCCGCAAAAACGCCTTGTCCGAGAACCGCTTCCAGCCGTACTTGTCAGTCTCGGTCGTGGCCCGCATCCCGAACGTCATCGTGGACCACCTGCCGTTCGCGGCCTCCTGCACCGCGGACTTCACATTGAACTCCGCGTCCTTGGCCGCACAGCCGGTGTAACCGTACGCGAACGACTTCGTCGCCAGCTTCTTGATCCAGAACCCGGACGCGCTCTGCGAGTTCCACGTCGTCTTGTCCGAGATGCCCTTGGTGCGCCACAGCTGCACCTCACGCTTGGTGCACGAAGCCGAGTGCACATTGCGCACCACGAACTCCGCCGACAGGATCGTCCGGCCCGCGAACTTCGACGTCGGAATCCGGTAGAACAGCCGCTTGGTGTCACGCGGCGCGCAGTAAGACCAGCCGCAGTAGCCCAGACCCGCGTTCGACTTGCCGTTGAACTTCCACTGCGGGGACGACGCCCAGTACTTCGACGCCATCGTCCACGCCGACGCCCGAGGCGAATACCACTGCGGGTCGATGAACACCGGGTAGGTGGTGTCCTTGCCCCTCAGGAGCTCCTGATCCGGCTTCAGGACCAATTCGTCACCGGCGGCGGGCAACTCCACCTCCACCGGCGCCAGCCTGCCCGACTCGCCCGCACCCGGCTCCGCCGGGTCCTCGGTGGCAGCGGGACCCTCCGCGGCGAGCCCGGCCGTGCGCGCCGAGGCCGTACCCGTCGAGGCCGTACGGGCCGCAGACGTACGGGCCTGCGGCGCGTCCGCGGCCGCCCCGGACGCCGCCTCGCCGCCGTCGCTGGAGTCCCACATCATCGGCTTCGGCGCCTCGAAGACCGTGCCCCTGGCACCCTCGTCGACCGCCTCCAGGCCACCGCCGGCGCTCTCCCGGACGTCCATGCCGTCCGCCTTCAGCCGCAGCCGAAGCTCCTTCAACTCCCTGCTCGCCGCCGCCTTCGCCGACTTCACCACAAGAATCTGCGTGAAACCGTCCTCCTGCGCGCCCATCCGCAGGTCCACGCCCGGCAGCACATCCGGATACGTCGCCGTCGCGCCGTCCACCTTCGGCGCGGGCAGCCTGCCCGGCCACGACAGCGCCAACTCCCGCCCGGCCTTGGACATCCGCACCAACGGCGCGTCATCCCCGCCGCCGGAGAACTCCAGCCCGACCGTGGTCGCCTTCGGCGCGACCGCACCGCCCGACGCCTTCGCCAGATCCGTGTCGACCGGCTTCCACTCACCGCCGACCCGCGCCCACACCGGACGCAGATACTCCCGCGCCTCCAAATCCCCCTCGGGCGTGACGAACACCTCGCTGCTCTCCCCACGCAGCGAAGCCACCTCCACCGGCTGACCGGTCCGCTTCGCCTTCGCCCGCGCCGCGTCCTCCGACAACGGTCCATCGGGCTCATCGGCCTCGTCGGTCTCATCCGAAGCCGCCGCCTCCGCGGCGTCTCGCGCGGCCGATGACTGTGCCGCCGACGCGGCGTCCGCCCCCGGCAGCACCCCCACGACCAGCACAGCACTCAACACAGAAGCCAAAGCCCCCGCGACCCCACGCATACGCGTGTGCGCCCCCACCCGTTACACCCCACCCACGACATGAAGATTCTCTAAAGAAACGGAACGCCTCACTCGAACATGAGGTGAATCCGCAGTCCAGAGCAGCGAAACCGATATTCCGGACTCGCTCCCGCTCTATCGAGTGGCGGTCATCACATTTAGGCAGGGTTGTACACCGATCAGACTCGATCCGGTTACGGTGAGATTACAGCCCGTCAGGGCGTCTGTCAGAGCCGCTGGATGATCGTGCCCGTCGCCAGTGCGCCGCCCGCGCACATCGTGATCAGGGCGAACTCCTTGTCCCGGCGTTCCAGTTCGTGCAGGGCGGTGGTGATCAGGCGGGCGCCGGTGGCGCCTACCGGGTGGCCGAGTGCGATGGCGCCGCCGTTGACGTTCACCTTGGCCAGGTCCTGTTCGAAGACCTGGGCCCAGCTGAGCACCACCGACGCGAAGGCCTCGTTGATCTCGACGAGGTCGATGTCCTTCAGGGACATCCCGGCCTTGCCGAGGACCGCTCGGGTCGCGTCGACGGGCCCGTCCAGGTGGTAGCGGGGGTTCGCGCCGACCAGGGCCTGGGCGACGATGCGGGCGCGGGGCTTGAGCCGGAGCGCGCGGGCCATCCGCTTGGAGGCCCACATCAGAGCCGCCGCGCCGTCCGAGATCTGCGAGGAGTTGCCCGCGGTGTGGACGGCGGTCGGCATGACCGGCTTCAGGCCCGCGAGGGCTTCCATCGAGGTGTCGCGCAGACCCTCGTCGCGGTCGACGAGCCGCCACATGCCCTGCCCGGCGGCCTGTTCGTCCTCGGTGGTGGGCACTTGGACGGCGAACGTCTCGCGCTTGAAGCGCTCCTCGGCCCAGGCGGTCGCGGCGCGCTCCTGGGAGATGAGTCCGAGCGAGTCGACGTTCTCGCGGGTCAGCGAGCGGTTGCGGGCGATGCGCTCGGCGGCCTCGAACTGGTTGGGCAGGTCGACGTTCCACTCGTCCGGGAACGGCTTGCCCGGACCGTGCTTGGAGCCGCTGCCCAGCGGCACCCGCGACATGGCCTCCACTCCGCAGCTGATGCCGACGTCGATGACACCGCCCGCGATCATGTTGGCGACCATATGGCTGGCCTGCTGCGACGAACCGCACTGGCAGTCCACGGTGGTGGCGGCGGTCTCGTACGGCAGGCCCATGGCCAGCCACGCGTTGCGCGCCGGGTTCATGGACTGCTCGCCCGCGTGGGTCACGGTGCCGCTGACGATCTGCTCCACGCAGTCGGCGTGGATGGCGGTACGGGCGAGCAGCTCGCGGTAGGTCTCGCCGAGCAGGTAGGCCGGATGAAGGTTGGCGAGCGACCCTCCCCGCTTGCCGATGGGGGTGCGTACGGCTTCGACGATGACAGGCTCCGCAGCCACCAAAGGCCTCCCTCTTCCGCGGACCGCCGACCGAACACGTACGCGAACTAGTACGCGTTCTAGTTCTGCTTGCAGTCTCGCGAGCGGAACCCGCCCACCGCAAGGGTCTTGCACGGGCGAGCTGCGCAACAGATGCCGCCGCGAGCCTTGCCACTTGTAGAACCCGTTACTACCTTGCGGGCAACTTCTGATGGGCCGTCAGTCCCGCAGACCTTGGAGTCGCCCATGCCGCCCATGCCGCCCACTCCTTCTGTGCCGCCCACGTCCTGCCCCGCGCTGCCCGAAGGGTTCGACGCCACCGACCCCGATCTGCTGCAAAGCCGCGTCCCCTACCCGGAGTTCGCCGAGCTGCGCAGGACCGCCCCGGTGTGGTGGTGTCCGCAGCGGCGCGGCGTCACCGGGTTCGACGACGAGGGATACTGGGCCGTCACCCGGCACGAGGACGTCAAATACGTCTCCACGCACCCGGAGTTGTTCTCCTCCGCCACGAACACCGCGGTGATCCGCTTCAACGAGCACATCGGCCGTGAGCAGATCGACGCCCAGAAGCTGATCATGCTGAACATGGACCCGCCGGAGCACACCAGGGTCCGGCAGATCGTCCAGCGCGGCTTCACCCCGCGCGCCATACGCAACCTGGAGGACGCCCTGCGCGACCGGGCGGCGCGGATCGTCGACGAGGCGTTGCGGAACGCGGGCCCGGACGGCGGCTTCGACTTCGTCACCCGGATCGCGGTCGAGCTGCCCCTCCAGGCGATCGCCGAGCTGATCGGCGTCCCGCAGGAGGACCGGGCCCGGATCTTCGACTGGTCGAACAAGATGGTCGCCTACGACGACCCGGAGTACGCGATCACCGAGGAGGTCGGCGCCGAGGCGGCCATGGAGCTCATCGGGTACGCCATGAACATGGCTGCGGACCGCAAGAAGTGCCCGGCCGAGGACATCGTCAGCCTGCTGGTCGCCGCCGAAGGCGAGGGCAACCTGTCGTCCGACGAGTTCGGGTTCTTCGTGCTGCTGCTGGCCGTCGCGGGCAACGAGACCACGCGCAACGCCATCAGCCACGGGATGCACGCCTTCCTGACGCACCCCGGCCAGTGGGAGCTCTACCGGCGCGAGCGCCCGGAGACCGCCGCCGAGGAGATCGTGCGCTGGGCGACTCCGGTGACCGCCTTCCAGCGCACCGTCACACAGGACACCGAGGTGGGCGGCGTACGGGTCAGGGAGGGCGACCGGGTCGGCCTGTTCTACTCGTCCGCCAACAACGACACCGCCGTCTTCGACTCCCCGGAGACCTTCGACATCACCAGGGACCCGAACCCGCATCTCGGCTTCGGCGGCGGCGGTCCGCACTTCTGCCTGGGCAAGTCCCTGGCGGTCCAGGAGATCGACCTGATCTTCGACGCCCTCGCGGACGCGCTGCCCGACCTGCGGCTGGCGTCGGATCCGCGCCGTCTGCGGGCCTCCTGGCTGAACGGCATCAAGGAGCTGCGCGTCGCCCGCGCCTGACCGGCCGTGCCCGGCTCCGCGCCAGCCGTGCCCGGCCCTGCGGGCCAGGGAGGCGGGGGCGCGTCCCCCTCACGCCCCGCCCCCGCCTCCCTATACGGGTCCGTCAGCCGCGTACGGGTCCGTCAGCCGCTGGTCTCGCGCTCCAGGACGGCTCGGGTCGCCGGGCCGTAGACGCCCTGCGGGTCGCCGCTGACCTGGCGGGTGAGCTGGTAGTTGCGTACCGCGTCCTCCGTGGGCCGGTGGAAGGTGCCGTGCGCCTGATCGAAGTACAGCCCTGCCTGCCCCAGCCGCCGCTGCAACTCCCTGACCTCGGGCCCCTTGTCGCCGCGGCGCAGTACGGGCGCCTCCGGCGCGGGCTCCGCGGAGGCCGTCGGCTCCGGCTCCGGCTCCGGGTCCGGCTCCGGGTCCGGGTCCTGAGACGGGGCCTCGCGCGTGGCGGACGCCGACGCGGATACGGACGCCGACGCGGCCCGTGTCGGGGACGGGGCGGGCCCGGCGCTCGCGCTGGTCGACGCGGTCACGGACGCGGGCGGGGACGGGGACGGGGACGCCGACTCGGAGGGGGAGGGCTCCGCCGAGGGGGACGCCGACTCGGACGTCGAGGGGGACGCCGACACCGGGCTCGACGCCGACGGCCCGCCCGGCGCGGCCGAAGCCGACGCGCTGCTCGCCTGGTCGGGGAGGGCCATCCGGTCCGGCTCCGACTCCTGCTCCGAGGTCAGCAGTCCGCTGGCCCACCCGGTCACCGCGACCACCGCGACCACGGCCACCGCGACGGCGATCAGCCCCGCCCGCCGTCTCCGCGCGGGCCGCTCCGCCTCCGGGTACCCGGCGTGCCCGGCGTGCCCGTCGTATCCGTCGTGCCCGGCGCCGTCGGCCTCGGGCCCGAATCCCGGTGTGATGTCCGCGGCGGCGACCACGGCGGTGCCGTCCGGGCCGGTCTCCGGACCGGTCTCCGGGCCAGTGCCCAGTGCGGCATGTGCGCCGGAGGCGGCTTGGGCGGCGGTGCCCTCAGCGGCGGCGTCCACCGCCCGCAAGGAGACCGTGGCGGACCCGTCGGCGTATCCGGCGGCACCGGACCGGTCGGCGGACCCGTCGACAGACCCGGCGGCGGCCCCGGAGCCCTCCGCGCCGAACAGCCGCGGGTCCGCGGCAGGCGGACCCTCAGCCGACGCCCCCTCGGCAGGCGGCCCCCCGGCAGGCGAGGGCCCCGCCGTCGGCGGCTGCGCGGCGGCGGGGGCCACAGGGTGGCTGAAACGCGGCGGCGGGTTCGGGGCGGCCTGAGCCGACTCGGCGAGTTCGACGTACGGGCGCACCCGCAGCACGTCGAAATCGCCGGACGGCGCCGCGGCCTCCCCCGCGCCGGGACCCGTACAGGCGCAGGCCGGTGCGTCCCCGCCCCCGTCACCCCTGGGTCTACCGCCGCACTCAGGACACTCGTGTCCGCTCACGTTCCGGGTCCCTCCCTCGATTTTCCAGCGATTATGCAGACCCGGACCTGGCTGGTTAAGGCCCCTCCCCCTTACGCGAGGACATCCGACGGGCGTCCGGCAGGCGTCCGGCAGGCATCTGGTAGACACTCGACAGGCCATAACCGGACACACCACCCAGGATGGAAGGCAGACAGGGACGGCAGACAGGGACCCACGGGTCCGCGAGAGGCCTCCGGGAGGCGTCGATGCCCCAGGAAGTGAGCGGCCAGGCGGCCGCGCCGCAGACGGATCACTCCCGGCGCACCGTCTGGGTGTCGATCGGTGCGCTGCTGCTCGGCATGCTCATCGCGGCGCTCGACCAGACCATCGTGTCGACCGCCCTGCCGACCATCGTCAGCGACCTCGGCGGCATGCAGCACCTGTCCTGGGTCGTCACGGCCTATCTGCTGGCCTCGACCGCCGCCACCCCGCTGTGGGGCAAGCTCGGCGACCAGTACGGCCGCAAGAAGCTCTTCCAGATCGCGATCGTGATCTTCCTGATCGGCTCGGCGCTCTGCGGCCTCGCGCAGAACATGCCGCAGCTCATCGGCTTCCGCGCGCTCCAGGGCCTGGGCGGCGGCGGGCTGATCGTGCTGTCCATGGCGATCGTCGGCGATATCGTGCCGCCCCGCGAGCGCGGCAAGTACCAGGGGCTGTTCGGCGCCGTCTTCGGCGCGTCCAGCGTCCTGGGGCCGCTGCTCGGCGGGCTGTTCGTGGACCATCTCAGCTGGCGCTGGGTCTTCTACATCAACCTGCCGATCGGGGTGATCGCGCTCGCGGTGATCGCGGCGGTGCTGCACATCCCGGTTCGCACGTCCCGGCACACCATCGACTACCTCGGCACGTTCCTGATCGCCTCGGTGGCCACCTGCCTGGTACTGGTCGCCTCGCTCGGCGGCACCACCTGGGACTGGGGCTCGGTGCAGATCGTCGGGCTCGCGGTGCTGGGCGCGGTGCTGCTGGTCGTGTTCGTCTCCGTCGAACGGAGGGCGGCGGAGCCGGTGCTGCCGTTGAAGCTGTTCCGGATCCGCACCTTCGTGCTCGCGGCGGCGATCAGCTTCGTGATCGGCTTCGCGATGTTCGGCGCGATGACGTATCTGCCGACGTTCCTCCAGGTCGTGCAGGGTGTCTCGCCGACCATGTCCGGGGTGCACATGCTGCCGATGGTGCTCGGCATGCTGCTGTCGTCCGTGGTCTCCGGCCAGATCGTCAGCCGTACCGGCCGCTGGAAGGTCTTCCCCATCGCGGGCACGGCGGTCACCGCGGTGGGCCTGGTGCTTCTGCACCAGCTCACCGAGGACAGCTCCACCTTCCAGATGAGCGCCTTCTTCTTCGTCTTCGGGCTGGGGCTCGGCCTGGTGATGCAGGTCCTGGTGCTCATCGTGCAGAACGCGGTCCCGTACGAGGACCTGGGCGTCGCCACATCGGGCGCGACCTTCTTCCGGTCCATCGGCGCCTCGTTCGGCGTCGCGGTCTTCGGCACGATCTTCACCAGCCGCCTCGACGACAAGCTCCGCGCCGCCTTCGCCGGTCAGGACGTACCGCCGACGACCGTGCCGACGCTGGAGGCGGACCCGCAGGCCATCGCCCAGTTGCCGCCCGCGCTGCGCCCGTCTGCGGTGCACGCCTACGCGACCGCGATCACCGATGTCTTCCTGTACGCGGCCCCGGTCGTGCTGATCGCCTTCGTACTGGCCTGGCTGCTGCGCGAGGACAAGCTGCGCAGCGCCGTCACCGCCCCGGACATCAGCGAGACGCTGGCCAGCAACCCCGTCGAACGGTCGTCGCGAGACGAGGTGCTGCGCGCCCTGTCGGTGCTCGGCACCCGTGAGGGCCGCCGCGAGGTGTACGTGAAGACCACCGAGAAGGCGGGCTACGACCTGCTGCCCGCGTCCAGTTGGATGCTGCTGCGGATGCAGCGGGACGGCTCGATCGAACCGGCGCGGCTCGCCGAGGACACCACGGTGCCGCTGGCGGTCGTGACGGCCGCGGCCCGCCAGGTCGAGGAGCGGCACCTGGCCGACCGCACGGGCCTTGACCTGGTCCTCACCGAACAGGGCCGGGAGGCGGCCGGGAAGCTGTGCAAGGCCCGCGAGGAGTCGCTCGCGGAGCTGCTCGGCGACTGGTGGGGTCCGGACCGTCCCAGGGACCTGGTGAAGCTGGTCGAGGAGCTCAGCGCCGAGCTGAACGGCTCGGACGAGGAGCGCCCCCACGACGGCGTGGCGGGGGGCCCCCCCCCCCCCCCCGGGGGCCCCCGGCGCCCCCCCCCCCGCCCCCCCGCGGCTCGCGGACATCGCGGCCCAGGCCGCGGTCAGCGAGGCCACCGTCAGCCGGGTGCTCAACGGCAAGGCGGGCGTCGCGGCCGGCACCCGGCACCGGGTGCTGGCCGCGCTCGACGTGCTCGGCTACGAGCGGCCCACCCGGCTGCGGCAGCGCAGCGCGGGCCTGATCGGCCTGGTCATCCCGGAGCTCACCAACCCGATCTTCCCGGCCTTCGCCCAGGTCATCGAACAGGTCCTGGCCGGACACGGCTACACACCCGTGCTGTGCACTCACCATCCCGGCGGCGCCACCGAGGACGAACTGGTCGAGCAACTGGAGGCCCGCGGCGTCACCGGCGTCATCTTCCTCTCCGGCCTGCACGCCGACACCACGTCCGACCCCGCCCGCTACCGCGAACTGGCCGCGCGCGGCGTCCCGTTCATCCTCATCAACGGCTACAACGAGGACATCAAGGCGACCTTCGTGTCGCCCGACGACCAGGCCGCGGTCCAGATGGCCGTACGCCACCTCTCCGACCTGGGCCACGAACGCGTCGGCCTCGCCGTCGGCCCGTCCCGCTATGTGCCGTCCCGCCGCAAGGCCGAGGGCTTCACCCAGGCCCTGAAGGCGACCTTCGGAAGCACCACGCACCCCGAACCCCTGATCCGCCACACCCTGTTCAGCGTCGAGGGCGGCCACGCGGCCGCGGGCGCGCTTCTCGACCAGGGCTGTACGGGGATCATCTGCGGCAGCGACCTGATGGCGCTCGGCGTCGTACGCGCGGTCCGCGAACGGGGACTCGACGTGCCCCGTGACGTCTCGGTGGTCGGCTACGACGACTCCCAGCTGATCGCCTTCACCGACCCGCCGCTCACCACCGTGCGCCAGCCGGTCCGCGCGATGGCCACCGCGGCGGTCGGCGCGCTCCTGGAGGAGATCCACGGAAACCCGGTCCAGCGCACCGAATTCGTCTTCCAGCCGGAACTGGTCGTACGCGGCTCGACCGGGGCGGTACGCGGCTGACGCGGCGGGGTCTGATGTCGGGTGGCGGCCTCCTGCGGGCCGCCGCCTGTGGCTCACCGGGCCGACCGGCCGGGCGCGTAGGGTCCGGCAGCACGGCCGGGGCCCTCGGCCGGTCGGGCCGGAGTGTGGTTGAACGTAACACCACTGAAAGTGCTTGCGGAAGAGTTTGCGGGCCTCTGGTTCCCGCGTTTCCGGGAGATGACGAGAGTGTGTGCGGAGGGTTGACCGGGGCGTGGCGGGATCGTACGGTCACGTCCGCAAGAACTTTCTGAGAACTTGCAGCAAGAAATCCCCACAGGCCTTACGGGCATGGCGCGTTGCCGGACGAGGCTGCATCGTCCCGCACTTCCCCCCACCGCTGGAGGAAACATGGCCCCCAGAGCCCCCAGAGCCCCCAGAGCCCCCAGAGCCCGAAGAGCCCGCAGGTCCCTCGCCGCCGCGCTCGCCCTCGTGGCGGGCGCCGCGGCCGCGGTCGTCGCACCGGCGGGCGCCGCGCAGGCGGCCCCGCCCGGCGAGAAGGACGTCACCGCCGTCCTGTTCGAGCAGACCTTCGACTCGGTGGCCACGGCGTGCACCGACACGCTCGGGCCGGCCGGGTACGGCTATGTCCAGGTGTCGCCGCCCCAGGAGCGTATCCAGGGCCCGCAGTGGTGGACCGCGTACCAGCCGGTCAGCCACCGGATCGCCGGTCCGCTCGGCGACCGGGCCGCCTTCACGGCCATGATCGACGCCTGCCACGGCGCGGGCGTCAAGGTGGTCGTGGACTCGGTCATCAACCACATGTCGGCCGGTTCCGGGACCGGCACCGGCGGCTCCTCGTACACGAAGTACGACTATCCGGGGCTCTACTCGGGCGCCGACATGGACGACTGCCGGTCCGAGGTCAGCGACTACCGGGACCGGGCCAACGTCCAGAACTGCGAACTGGTCGGGCTCGCCGACCTGGACACCGGCGAGGGGTACGTCCGCGACACCATCGCCGCGTATCTGAACGACCTGCTCTCGCTCGGCGTCGACGGCTTCCGGATCGACGCGGCCAAGCACATGCCCGCCGACGACCTCGCCGCCGTCAAGGCGAAGCTGAGCGACCCGGACGCGTACTGGAAGCAGGAGGCCATCCACGGCGCGGGCGAGGCCGTCTCACCCGACGAATACCTCGGCAACGGCGACGTCCAGGAGTTCCGCTACGCCCGCGGCCTCAAGCAGACCTTCAACGGCGGAAGCCTCGCCCACCTGAGTAACTTCGGCGAGGGCTGGGGCTTCATGGAGTCCGGCAAGTCCGCCGTCTTCGTCGACAACCACGACACCGAGCGGGTCGGCGACACCCTCAACTACAAGGACGGCGCGAACTACACCCTCGCCAACGTCTTCATGCTGGCCTGGCCGTACGGCTCCCCGGACGTCCACTCCGGCTACGAGTTCAGCGACAAGGACGCCGGAGCGCCGAACGGCGGCCGGGTGAACGCCTGCTACCAGGACGGCTGGACCTGCCAGTACGCCTGGCGCGAGATCTCCTCGATGGTCGGCTTCCGGAACGCGGCGCGCGGTCAGGGCGTCACGGACTGGTGGGACAACGGCGGCGACCAGATCGCCTTCGGCCGCGGCGACAAGGCGTACGTCGCCATCAACCACGAGGGCTCCGCGCTGACCCGCACCTTCCAGACCTCGCTGCCCGCGGGCGACTACTGCGACGTCCAGAGCGGCAACGGCGTCACGGTCGACGGCTCCGGCCGGTTCACGGCCACGCTGGGGAGCAACACCGCCGTCGCCCTGCACGCCGACGCCAGGAACTGCGAGGGCGGCGAGACCCCGCCCCCCGGTGACACGGGCGCGTCCTTCAATGTCGAGGCCACCACCGAGTGGGGCCAGAACATCCACGTCACCGGCGACCTGCCCGAGCTCGGCGACTGGGACCCCGCGAACGCCCCCAAGCTGGACCCGGCGAGCTACCCCGTCTGGAAGCTCGACGTGCCGCTGCCCGCCGGTACGTCGTTCGCGTACAAGTACGTCCGCGTGGACGCCGACGGCAACGTGACCTGGGAGAGCGGCGACAACCGCACCGCCACCGTCCCGTCCGACGGCATGGTCACCCTGAACGACACCTTCCGCGGCTGACCCGCGCCCAGGGCCGCCCCACGCTCCCCCGTGGGGCGGCCCGGCCTGCCGCCGTACCCCCCGTACGTACCCTCGTAAGGAGACCCCGGCCCGTGATATCCCCGCCCACCCCGCGCAGAGCGGCCACCGCCGTGGTGACGCTCGCCCTGTGCGGGTCGCTCGTCTCGGCCGTGCCCGCCGCGGCGAAGAAGCCGCCCAGGCCGCCGTCGGACGCCAAGCTCGCCGCCCAGCCCGCGCGGCACGACCTGACCCGTGAGCAGTTCTACTTCGTCCTCCCGGACCGCTTCGCCAACGGCGACCCGGACAACGACCGGGGCGGCCTGACCGGCTCCCGCCTCAAGACCGGCTACGACCCCGCCGACAAGGGCTTCTACCAGGGCGGCGACCTCAAGGGCATCACCGACCGGCTCGACTACATCAAGGGTCTCGGCACCACCGCCATCTGGATGGCGCCGATCTTCAAGAACCAGCCGGTGCAGGGCGAGGGCGAGGACGCGTCGGCCGGATACCACGGCTACTGGATCACCGACTTCACCCAGGTCGACCCGCACTTCGGCACCAACGCCGACCTGGAGAAGCTGATCGACAAGGCCCACGCCAAGGGCATGAAGGTCTTCTTCGACGTCATCACCAACCACACCGCCGACGTCGTCGACTACCGGGAGAAGTCCTACGACTACCTCTCCAAGGGCGCCTTCCCGTACCTGACGAAGAAGGACGGCGTGCCCTTCGACGACGCCGACTACGCGGACGGCGGGACAAAGAAGCGCAAGAAGGGAAAGAAGGGCAAGAAGCGCAAGTTCCCCAAGGTCGACGCGGACTCCTTCCCGCGCACCCCCGTCGTCCCGGACGCCAAGAAGGACCTCAAGGTCCCCTCCTGGCTCAACGACCCGACGATGTACCACAACCGCGGCGACTCCACCTTCGCGGGCGAGTCCAGCCAGTACGGCGACTTCTACGGCCTGGACGACCTCTGGACCGAGCGCCCCGAAGTCGTCAAGGGCATGGAGAAGATCTACCAGAGGTGGGTCAAGGACTTCGACATCGACGGCTTCCGGATCGACACCGTGAAGCACGTCAACACCGAGTTCTGGACCCAGTGGGCCACCACGCTCGACCGGTACGCCGCCAAGAGGGGCCGTGAGGACTTCTTCATGTTCGGCGAGGTGTACTCCGCCGACCCGGCGATCAACGCGGAGTACGTCACCGAGGGCCGCCTCGACGCGACCCTGGACTTCCCCTTCCAGGAGGCCGCCCGACAGTACGCCTCGCAGGGCGGTTCGGCGGCGGGACTGGCGAACGTCTTCGCGCAGGACTACCGCTACACCACGGACAAGGCCAACGCGTACGAGCAGGTGCCGTTCCTCGGCAACCACGACATGGGCCGCTTCGGCACGTTCCTGAAGCAGGACAACGCCGGTGCCGACGACGCCGAACTGCTCAAGCGGTACGGGCTCGCCAACGAGCTGATGTTCTTCTCGCGCGGCAACCCGGTCGTCTACTACGGCGACGAGCAGGGCTTCACCGGCGCGGGCGGCGACAAGGACGCCCGCCAGACCCTGTTCGCGTCGAAGACCCCGGACTACCTCGACGCCGACAAGAACGACCAGCTCGGCACCGACCGCACCCACGCCGAGGGCGCCTACGACACCGAGCACCCCCTCTACCGGCAGATCGCCGAGCTGTCCCGGCTCACCGCCGAGCACCCGGCCCTGCGCGACGGCGTCCAGACCGAGCGCTACGCCGCCGACGGCCAGGGCGTCTACGCCTTCAGCCGCATCGACGCCGACGCGGACGCGGACGCAGTCGCCGCCGCCGACGCGAAGACCGAGTACGTGGTCGCCGCCAACAACGCCGCCGAGGCGCGGACCGTGGAGCTCCCGACCGAGTCCGCTGGCATGGACTTCCGTACGCTGTACGGCGGTTCCGCCACCGTGACGAGCGGTCCCGACAAGAAGATCAAGGTCACCGTCCCGGCGCTGTCCTCCCTCGTCCTCCAGGCCGCCGAACCGCTCGCCGCCCCCGCCGCCAAGCCCTCGCTCACCCTCAAGGCCCCGAAGGCGGGCGCCGCCGGCACCGTGGAACTCACCGCCGACGTGTCCGGCGGCCAGCTGAACCGGGTCGTCTTCGCCGCCCAGCAGGGCCACGGCAAGTGGCAGGTGCTCGGCTCCGCCGACCACGCCCCGTACCGGGTGACCCACCAGGTCGACGCCCCCGAGGGAACGGCCCTGCGCTACAAGGCCGTCGTCGTCGACTCCGCCGGACGCACCGCCAGCGACCTGGCCGCCAGCACCGCGGGCGCGCCCCCGGCCGACGAGCCGCCCAGCGCGGTCGAGCGCGACTACGCGGTGGTGCACTACCAGCGCCCCGACGGCGACTACGACGGCTGGCGGCTCACGTCCGGCGACACCACCGCCCCCTTCACCGGCCGCGACGCGTACGGCGCGTTCGCCTGGCTGAAGCTCGACGAGGGCGCCGCCAGCGTCTCGTACACCGTCGAGAAGGACGGCACGGCCGACGGCCCCGAACGCACCGTCGCGCTCGCCAGGACCGGCGAGGTCTGGATCGCCCAGGGCGAGGACGGCCAGCGGGACACCGCGCCCGACGGGGCCTACCCGCCGCAGGACGAGACCAAGGCGGTCCTGCACTACCAGCGCGCCGACGGCGACTACGACGGCTGGGGCCTGCACGTGTGGACCGGGGCCGCGAACCCGACCGACTGGTCCAAGCCGCTCCAGCCGGTCCGCACCGACGCCTACGGCGCGGTCTACGAGGTGGAGCTCGCCGACGACGCCGCGTCCCTCAGCTACATCCTGCACAAGGGCGACGAGAAGGACCTCCCCGCCGACCAGTCCCTCGACCTCACCGCGAACGGGCACGAGGTCTGGCTGCTGAGCGGCCAGGAGAAGTACCTGCTGCCGCAGCCCGAGGGCGGCGGCGCGGCCCTCGACCCGACCAAGGCCGAGGCGGTCTGGATCGACCGGAACACCGTGGTCTGGGACGGCGGCCCCAGCGCCGCGTCCGCCCAGCTGCTGTACCAGCGCGGCGGCGGCATCGCCGTCGAGGACGGCGCCCTGACCGGCGCCGACGACGCCCGCTGGCTCCGGCTGACCGAGACGTCCCTCACCGACGCGCAGAAGAAGAAGTTCCCGCATCTGGCCGACGTCCGCGCCTACGCCGTCGACCCGCGCGACCGCGACACCGACCGTATCCGCGACGCCCTGAAGGGCCAGCTCGTCGCCACCCAGCGCGCCGCCGACGGCGCCGTGCTGACCGCCACCGGCGTCCAGCTCGCGGGCGTGCTCGACGACCTGTACGCGGGCGAGGCCGCCAAGGCCGACCTCGGCGCGACCTTCGACCGCAAGGGCCGCCCCACCCTGCGCGTATGGGCCCCCACCGCCCAGCGGGTCTCGCTCCACCTCGACGGCCGCCGCAAGCCCGTCGCCATGAAGCGCGACGACGACAGCGGAGTCTGGTCCGTCAGGGGCAAGAAGTCGTGGAAGGGCAAGGCGTACCGGTACGCCGTCAAGGTCTGGGCCCCCAGCGTCCAGAAGGTCGTCACCAACCAGGTCACCGACCCCTACTCGGTCGCCCTGACCACCGACTCGAAGCGGAGCCTCGTCGCCGACCTCGGCGACCAGCGCCTGGCCCCCGAGGGCTGGTCGACGCTGAAGAAGCCCGCCGCCGTGCCGCTCACCAACGCCCAGATCCAGGAGCTGCACATCCGCGACTTCTCGGTCGAGGACGCCACGGCGAAGAACCGCGGCGAGTACCTGGCCTTCACCGAGAAGAACACCAAGGGCAGCCAGCACCTGAGGGACCTCGCCGAGTCCGGGACCTCGTACGTGCATCTCCTCCCGGCCTTCGACATCGCCACCATCCCCGAGGAGAAGCAGGCCACCGTCGACTGCGACCTCGCCGCCCACCCGGCCGACTCCGCCAGGCAGCAGGAGTGCGTCGCTAAGGTCGCGGGCGAGGACGCCTACAACTGGGGCTACGACCCCTACCACTACACGGTCCCCGAGGGCTCGTACGCCAGCGACCCGGACGGCACCCGGCGCACCGTCGAGTTCCGGAAGATGGTCCAGGCCCTCAACGAGGGCGGGCTGCGCGTGGTGATGGACGTCGTCTACAACCACACCACCGCCTCCGGGCAGGACGACACCTCCGTGCTCGACAAGATCGTCCCCGGCTACTACCAGCGGCTGCTCGCGGACGGCTCGGTCGCCACCTCCACCTGCTGCGCCAACACCGCGCCCGAGAACGCGATGATGGGCAAGCTGGTCGTCGACTCGATCGTCACCTGGGCGAAGGAGTACAAGGTCGACGGCTTCCGCTTCGACCTGATGGGACACCACCCGAAGGACAACATCCTCGCCGTGCGGAAGGCGCTGGACGCGCTGACCCTCGCCGAGGACGGCGTCGACGGCGAGAAGATCGTGCTGTACGGCGAGGGCTGGAACTTCGGCGAGGTCGCCGACGACGCCCGCTTCGTGCAGGCCACCCAGCGGAACATGGCCGGAACCGGCATCGCCACCTTCAACGACCGCTCCCGCGACGCGATCCGCGGCGGCGGCCCGTTCGACGCCGACCCCGGCGTGCAGGGCTTCGCCTCCGGCCTGTACACCGAGCCCAACTCCTCGAAGGAGAACGGCACCAAGGCCGAGCAGAAGGCCCGGCTGCTGCACTACCAGGACCTCATCAAGGTCGGCCTGAGCGGCAACCTCCGCTCGTACACCTTCACCGACACCAGCGGCCGTACGGTCAAGGGCTCCGAGGTCGACTACAACGGCGCCCCGGCCGGATACGCCGACGCGCCGGGCGAGGCCCTGTCGTACGCGGACGCGCACGACAACGAGACCCTGTACGACGCGCTCGCCTTCAAGCTGCCGTCCGGTACGTCCGCGTCCGACCGGGCCCGGATGCAGGTGCTCGCCATGGGCACGGCCGCGTTCGCGCAGGGACCCGCGCTGTCCCAGGCCGGAACGGACCTGCTGCGCTCCAAGTCCCTGGACCGCAACTCCTATGACAGCGGCGACTGGTTCAACGCCGTCCACTGGGACTGCCGGGACGGCAACGGCTTCGGCCGCGGCCTGCCCCCGGCGGCCGACAACGAGGACAAGTGGGCGTACGCCAAGCCGCTGCTGACCGAGGTGCCCGCGGTGGGCTGCGCGCAGATCGAGGGCGCGTCGGCCGCGTACCGGGACCTGCTCCGGATCCGCACCACCGAGGAGACCTTCTCGCTCGGCACGGCGGACCAGGTGCAGGACGCGCTGTCCTTCCCGCTGTCCGGGAAGGACGAGACGCCGGGCGTGATCACGATGCGGGCCGGTGACCTGGTGGTGGTCTTCAACGCCACGCCCGAGCGCCAGACCCAGCGGGTGGCCGGGCTCGCCGGTGCGGGCTACCGGCTGCACCCGGTCCAGGCCGACGGCTCGGACCCCGTGGTGAAGTCGGCTTCGTACCAGGCGGAGTCGGGCGCCTTCACGGTCCCGGCCCGCACGGTGGCGGTGTTCACCCGCTGAGCCGTGCCGCGCTGCCGGCGCCCGCGCCCCGCACCGGATCCGCTCCGGTGCGGGGCGCGGGCGTCACGGCCTGGGCGCCAGGGCGACGAGGCGCTCCACCAGGTCCGCGAACGGGCCGTCCGGCGGCTCCGCCGCCAGCACCCCGCGCAGGATCGCCGCCATCTCGTCGTCGTACGCGGCGCTCACCGCGACCAGCGCCGCGAAGTCGTGCACCAGCTGCAACTCCAGCTCGCGGCGCGGCACTCGACGGCCCTCAAGCCAGATCAGCGCCGTGGACTCGGCCAGCGACACCCAGGAGCGCACGACCAGCTCCAGGCGGGCCGGGGGCCGGGTGACGTCCAGGTGGGACAGGATCTGCTCGTACGCGGCCTGGCGCACCGAGTCGATCAGCGCGTTGGTCGCCGACGAGCCGACGGCCGGGCCGCCGCGCATCAGCGCCGAGAAGCCGGGCCCGTGCTCGTCGACGAAGTCCAGGAAGCGGCCCATCACGCGCAACAGCCGCGCGCCCAGGGGGCCTTCGCGCGGCTCGTCGAACCGGGCCGCGAGATCCTCGGCGGCCCGCCGCAGCGCGGCCTCGTACAGGCTCATCTTGCCGGGGAAGTAGTGGTAGACGAGGGGGCGCGAGATACCGGCGGCCGCCGCTATCTCGTCGATGGATACCTCGTCGGGGGAGCGGCGGCTGAACAGGTCGAGCGCCACGGCGATCAGCTGCCGCCGCCGTTCCTCGACACCCATCCTGCGGCGCACCCCGGTCGTCATACGAACACCTTAACGGCCGGGGCGCGCTGTCGGCCTCACGGCCGCCTCACAGGTCGAGCACCAGTCCTTCACGCCGTGCGCGCGAGACGCAGATCAGCATCGAGTCGGTGCGCTCGGCGTCCGTGAGCAGTTCGTCGCGGTGGTCGACCTCGCCGCTGAGCACCCGCTGTTGGCAGGTTCCGCAGAAACCCTGCTGGCAGGAGTACGGGGTGTCGGGCAGCTCCCGGCGCACGGCGGCCAGCACCGTCTCGTCGGCCGCGACGGTCACCTTCCGGCCGCTGCGCCGCAGTTCCACGTCGAACGCCTCATTGCCGACGTCCGCCGCGGGCGCGGCCGGAGTGAACCGCTCCAGGTGCAGGGCGCAGCCCGCGGGCAGGGCCGCGGCCACCGCGTCCATCAGGCCGCCGGGCCCGCAGCAGTAGACCGCGGCGGCCTGCGGGGCCGAGGCGAACAGCGCGCCCAGGTCCGGCAGCCCGGCCTCGTCCTCGGGCACTGCCGTCACCCGGTCCGCCGCGCCGTCCAGCCGCGCGATCTCCGCCAGGAACGGCATCGAGCTCCGGGTGCGCCCGCCGTACAGCAGCCGCCACTCGGCCCCCGACGCGGCCGCGGCGCGCAGCATCGGCAGGATCGGGGTGATGCCGATGCCGCCCGCGACGAAGACGTACGCGTGCGACGACACCAGCGGGAAGCGGTTGCGGGGGCCGCGCACCTGGACTTCGACGCCCTCGCGCAGCACTTCGTGGACCTCGCGGGAGCCGCCCCGGCCGCCGTCCGCCTCGGGGATCAGCCGGGTCGCCACGGTGTACGAGCCGGTGTCCGCCGGGTCGCCGCACAGCGAGTACTGGCGGACGGCGCCGGACGGCAGCACCAGGTCCAGGTGCGCCCCCGGCGTCCAGTCGGGCAGCTCACGTCCGGCCGGATCCGCGCCAGCCAGCCGGATCCGGACGACCCCGTCGGCGATGTCAGCGCGGTCGGTGACCCGCATGCGCAGGGTGCGGCCGCGCGGGCGTCCGGAGGTCGGCCGTTCGAGCGCGGGCATCGGCCACAGCGGCGAGCGGGCGATGCGCCGCCGCAGCGCCCGCCGGGCGAGCAGGGCCGCGCCGACGCCGGCGAGCGCGGCGACCGTACGGGGGCGGGGCGGCACGAGGGCCTTCGCGGGTGTCCGGGGCGGCATCTCAGGCGGCGCCCTTCTCACGGGCCTCGGCCGCGAGCGCGGCGGGCGACGAGGCGAGATAGGCGACGGCCTGCCGGGTCGAGCCCTCCTGCGACGGGTGGTAGGCGCGGCCCAGATAGCGGGGGATGGACCGGACCATCGCCCCGGTCGTGGGCAGCACGCCCTGCCGCCCCTTGGCGAAGAACTCGCCGAAGGTCGGCTTGGCGTCGGCGGGCAGCGTCGGGTCGTTCGCCATGAAGAACCGCACGCCGCGCTGCCACAGGAAGACCAGCGCGCCGAAGGCCGTCGCCCAGGTGCGCGCCCGGCGTGCGTAGCCGCCGTCGACGTGCAGGAACAGGTCGAACGCGACGGACCGGTGCTCGACCTCCTCGGCGCCGTGCCAGCGCAGCAGGTCCAGCATGGTCGGATCGGCCCCGCGCCGGTCCAGCTCGTCGGCGTTCAGCACCCAGTCGCCGAGGAACGCCGTGTAGTGCTCGATCGCCGCGATCGTCGCGACCCGCTCCAGCAGCCACCACTTACGGGCCCGCCCCGGCGGCAGCGTACGGTCCCCGAGCAGCTTCTCGAAGAACCAGTCGACCTGCGCGGTGTACGGCGTGGGGTCCAGGCCCTGCTCCCTGAGGTGCGGCAGCACCTCGTCATGGGCCTGCGAGTGCATCGCCTCCTGGCCGATGAACCCGATGACGTCCGCGCGCAGCCGCTCGTCCCCGATGTACGGCAGCACCTGCTTGTAGACGTGCACGAACCAGCGCTCGCCCGCGGGCAGCAGCAGATGCAGCACATTGATCATGTGCGTGGTGAAGGGGTCGCCGGGCACCCAGTGCAGCGGCGTCTCCTCCCAGGCGAAGGAGACCTGGCGAGGCTTGAGCGCTATGTGCTCAGACTCGACGGGCCGGGGAAGCCGGGCCTGCTTGTTAGACATGGCGTCAATGTACTGACGGGTACCGCAGGGCGACACCCCCCGTGCACGGGGTTTTTCCCGGCGCACGGGTTTTCCCGGAGTACGGGTTTTTCCCGGCGCACGGGTCTTTCCGGCGCACGGGTTTTTCTAGCGCAGCCCCCGCAGCTCGGTTCCGTCCGCCAGGCGGCCCGTCAGCTCCGCCTGTACGCCGTCGTCGGCTGGCAGGGCGAGGACGTTGCCCCGAGCCGACCCCGTGACGCCGCCCGTCGCCGAGACCTTCGCGACGTTCTTGCTGCCCGCCGCCAGGACGTACCAGTTTCCGGCCGAGGACTTCCACAGCACCCCGGCGAGCACCCGCGGCGACCGCGCCCCGCACGCCGGGGAGTTCTCGGCCTTCGCCGCGATCGCGCCCGACTCGCCGCCCGGCGGGTGGAACTGCGCGAGCGTCCTGCTGCCGGCGCCGCGCCAGGTCTCCGCGCGGGTGCACATCCAGGTGGCGGTGCCGCCCGACTCCGGGAGCCGCTGGTACGAGTACGGCCAGGAGTTCACCGTACGCACCCCGCTCGACCCGACGGCGGGCAGCAGGCAGGCCGTCCCCGACCAGCGCTCGCGGGCCCGCGCGGTGGACACGTCACGCGGCTTCTCGGGGCGGCCCCAGGTGAGCCGGGCCGGGGTCAGCTCGCCCAGGTCGGCGAGCAGCCGGGTCGCGGTGGCGTCCCGTACCTCCAGTGTGTTGACGGTACGGCACTCGCCGCCGCGCACGGGGCTGGCGAGCGGGTCGGTGACGCCGTCGGCGGCGCGCCCCAGCGGCTTGGGCTCCGCGTCCGGCTTGAGGAGGTCGCGCACGGCCGTGTCGCGCACCCAGGGGGCGGTCAGATAGCGGACGTTGCCGTGCTGGCGGCTGACCACCACCGCGGCCGAGCCCGCCGCGTCGGCGCCGTCCACGCGGGCGAAGTCCAGCGCGACGCCGCCCTTGCCGCTCTCGCCGCGCGGCTCGGCGTACCGGGTGATCCGCAGGCCGTCGTACAGCAGCACCACGCGGGCCTGGCCGACCTCGCCCGCGTACAGCAGCTGCGCGGGCCCCGGTGGCGCGCCGGACGGGGTGCCGGGGGTCGCCGAGACCCGGACCGACTCGCCCGGACGCGCCCAGACCGCCAGCGCCCGGCGCAGCAGTTCCTTGTCGTCGGTGAGCGCGCCGCGCGCGGGCCACACCGAGAAGTCCGTACGGGAGGCGTCCCGCCAGGCGCCGTTCGGCGCGGTGGTCAGCCTGGCCGGGTCGAGGGCCGCTTCGGCCGCCGGGTTCTTCGCGTACGGGGGAGCCGCCGCCCCGTCGGGGCCCCAGCCGTCGCCGGGCAGCCCGAGCAGCGCCCCGCAGACCAGGACCGCGACCGTCGCGGCGACGGCGGCCCTGGTGTGCTGGCGGCGGCGCAGCAGGTCGGTGGGTCTCGCCTGGAGCGAGCAGGGGTCGAACTCCGGGGATCTGAGCAGCGCGTACGGCGCTTCGACCTCGTCGGCCTCGGCGAGCGCGGTGTGCGGGTCGTCGACCCCGGCCGCGTCCAGGAGCCCGCGTACCTCCCGGTCCGGCAGCCGCTCCAGGCCGCGCAGCGCGAACGCGGCACGGCCGGGGCCGCTCAGCGTGGACAGCCGCTGGTCCAGGGCGAGTTCGTCGGCGCCGCCGGGGCGCGGGAACAGCGTGATCCCGCGCACCTGCGGCAGCAGCGGCGGCAGTTGCGCCCGCCGCGGCCAGGCGAACCGCCGTAGCGGCAGCCCCGCCTGGAGCGCGCCGCGCACCACCCGCAGCCGGACATACGCGTATCCGGGGCCGGGGTCGGGGCCGCCGCCCTGGCCGGGCACGGCCGAACCCTCGCCGGGGACGCGGCCCTTGGGCAGCGCGCGCTGCGTGAGCGCGTGCGCGGTCAGCACCCGGCGGGTGCGGCCGAGCGACGACGGCAGGACCAGGTACGCCAGCCGCACCAGGCGCGGGTAGTGCTCGACCAGCGCGGCCTCGGCCCGCTCCACATCGATGTCGGGATCGACGTCGGCACCGGGATCGGCACCGGGATCGGTGCCGGGTTCGGGATCGGGTTCGGGGGAGGGGCGCGTGGCGACATCCGGAGAACTCACGTTCAGCAAAACGAGCGAATCGTGCGTTGGTCACCCCGGTGAGGTCACCCGATGGGGTCACGTGGTGGGGCGCCGATGGGGGCGCGCGGTGGGGCGCCGGTGGGGTCGCGCGTTGGTCACCCCGGCGTCAGCGGCAAGTGCGGCCCTGGTTGATGCAGTTCACCGCCTTGCGCATCAGCCGCTCGTCGAAGACGTTGATGAAGTCGCCGTGATCGGTGACGGGTTTGTGCAGCTGCTCGGGGAACGAGTCGATCGCGAAGTTCCGTTCGGCCGGTACGTCGTAGACGACGCGCTGCACGAGCTGGGGGATGGCCCGAAAGCCTCGCGGGCAGGAGCCGTCATCGCGCGTGAACGCCACATGGTCGCGGTGGTTCGCGCTGTCGGTGTTCCGGCCGTCCCAGCAGCTCTGGAACTTGAAGGTGCGCACCACGCTGCTTCCCTCGGGGCAGAGCGGGTACTTGTCCGTGAGCTGGCGGTCCTCGAAACCGGTGCAGCTCCAGGAGGCGTTGGCGTTGGCGTCGCCGTTGGTGAACGACTTGGCGTCACCGGTGATGACGCGCAGGAAGCGCGGCATCGCGGCGACCCGGCCCACCGGGCTCCCGACGAACCTCAGCTCGACCTCGCTGGGGGTCTGGATCTCGCCCACGTTCTGGTCGTTGCCGCCGCCGTCCTCGGCCGCGTCCCGCTCGACCGTGCCGTTCTGGATCCGCAGGACCGGCCAGTAGTACGTGGAGCGGTCGCCCTGGTTGCGGCAGGTGGTGGCGCCGTCCGCCAGATCCTCGTCATCGGAGAAGGCGTCGGTCGCCTGGTTGCCGACGTAGTCGTGCATATGGTGCGCGCCGTTGCGCACACCGGGCGCGACGATCACGTTGTCCGGGTTGAACTTGCCGTTCTCGTTCACGCCGCATTCGGTGACGAAGACGCCCTTCGACGCGCCGCGCAGCTGGCGGGGTTCGCTGACGTTCGGCCGGACGGACTCGATCTCGACGAAGTCGTCGGCGACGGGACCGTTGCCCGCCTGGCCGCCTGCCCGCCCGCCGTCGCGGTCGGACTCGGAGTCGCGGTCGGACTCGTCGGGGTCGTCGGGGTCGGATTCGGACTCGGCGCGCATGGCGCACCGCGCCAGCGCGGCCAGGCCGTCGGGGCGGTCGGCGGACCGCCCGACCGCGGTCGCGATCCGGTCGATGGCCGCGCCGCGCTTCGACTCCAGGGGCCCGAGGATGACGTTCCACACCGCGTTCGGGTCCCGCTCCAGCTGTCTCCTGGAGTCGGCGAACCTCCGGTAGGCCTCGGCGATCTGATCGTCGATGCCCGCGAGTTCGCGGCCGACCTCGGCCCGCGCGGCCTCCGGCACCTCCCGGAGCCGGTCGCCGACGTCCGGGCAGTCGATCGTGGACAGCCGCTGCGCGGTGTGCGCGCGGCGGTCGCTCCGCTCGGCGCGGTCGTCGTCGTACCAGCCCTCGCCCGCGGAGGCGTAGACACCGGCCGTGACCAGCCCGCCCGCGCCCAGGACCAGCGCGGCGACGGCCGCGGTGACCCGCCGCGCGGGCGTGGAACGGCGTTTGCGTTTCGCGTTTCGCATGGATCTCCTAGCTTCGGTGCCGGGGACATGTGGGGTGTCCGGCAGGGGAGGAGCTCTCTGTTCCATACGGGGATGAGGGGACCGGTGTTCAACGGGCCGCGACGTCATGGAAGCCGTCGGCGGACGGGGCGCGGGGCGCGGGGGTTCCGGGACCTTCGGCCGGACGGACGGGACCTAAGCCACTCGGATACGGGTCGTTAGCGGGGCGAACAGGACTCCCAGTGCCCCTAGCGTGGGTCCTGCGACCGACGTATCGGCTGACCACGAGGGACCCCATGCGGAACTGGATGTTCGGCGGCGTGTACGGCACAGTCCTGGCCAGCGCGCTGCTCGCCGCCCTGCAGGCGGACGGCGAGTTCACGCCGTACTATGACGCGGCCTGGGTCATGGTGACCGCGGGAACCGCCGCGCTCGCGCACGGTTACGCCCACCACATGGCCGCCCATGAGCCGGGCTCCGGCAGCCACCGGTGGCGGCAGCTCGGCCGTGCGCTCGCCGACGAGTGGCCGGTGGTCGTCGCGGGTTTTCCCACGGCGCTGCTGTTGGTGGCGGCGGGGGCGGCCGGCTGGCCAGCGGACGAGGTCACCACCGCGGGCCTGGCCCTGAACGCCGGGCTGCTCTTCGGCTGGGGCGCCTTCGCGGCCCTGCGGGTGGGGTACCGGCGCCGGTCGGCGGTGCTGATCGGAGGCGCGGACGCGATGATCGGGTTGCTGATCGCCGTGGCCAACGCGCTGATCAAGTGATGGGTCGTGCCCCTGTGCCGTGCCCCTGTAGCCGTGGCTCTGTATGCAGGTCGCGGGGACCGTGCGGGCCGTTTCCGCCCCCTCTCCGGTGCGGGTGCGTGCCGCGTTACACGGGGTTCACAGTCGGGCAATGGACGGGAAATCGCCGGTTGTCAGGCTGCGCTTACAGCGTGCGTGCCACCGGCCGCCGTGACAGCACCCGCAGCAGAGCCCGCAAAGGATGGCGCCCCGTGACGTTCAAGGCCGAGTACATCTGGATCGACGGCACCGAGCCGACCGCCAAACTTCGCTCCAAGACGAAGATCATGGCCGGTTCCGGCGCGAGCCTCGCCGAGCTGCCCGTCTGGGGCTTCGACGGGTCCAGCACCAACCAGGCCGAGGGGCACGCCTCCGACTGCGTCCTGAAGCCGGTCTTCTCCTGCCCGGACCCGATCCGCGGCGGCGACGACCTGCTGGTGCTGTGCGAGGTCCTCAACACGGACATGACGCCGCACGCCACCAACACGCGGGCCCAGCTGACCGAGGTGGCGGAGCGGTTCGCCGCCCAGGAGCCGATCTTCGGCATCGAGCAGGAGTACACCTTCTTCAAGGGCTCCCGCCCGCTCGGCTTCCCCGAGGGCGGCTTCCCGGCCGCGCAGGGCGGCTACTACTGCGGCGTCGGCTCGGACGAGATCTTCGGCCGCGACGTCGTCGAGGCGCACCTGGACAACTGCCTCAAGGCCGGTCTCGGCATCTCCGGCATCAACGCCGAGGTCATGCCGGGCCAGTGGGAGTTCCAGGTCGGCCCGCTGTCCCCGCTGGAGGTCTCCGACCAGCTGTGGGTCGCCCGCTGGCTGCTGTACCGCACCGCCGAGGACTTCGAGGTCTCCGCGACGCTCGACCCGAAGCCGGTGAAGGGCGACTGGAACGGCGCGGGCGCGCACACCAACTTCTCCACCAAGGCGATGCGCGAGGGCTACGACGCGATCATCACCGCCTGCGAGGCGCTGGGCGAGGGCTCCAAGCCGATGGACCACGTGAAGAACTACGGCGCGGGCATCGACGACCGCCTCACCGGCCTGCACGAGACCGCCCCGTGGAACGAGTACAGCTACGGCGTCTCCAACCGCGGCGCGTCGGTCCGCATCCCGTGGCAGGTCGAGCAGGACGGCAAGGGCTACATCGAGGACCGCCGCCCGAACGCCAACATCGACCCGTACGTGGTGACCCGGCTGATCGTCGACACCTGCTGCACCGGCCTGGAGAAGGCCGGACAGGCCTGACCGACGGCACGACAGCGGCGCAGGGCGCCTCCGCGGACTCTCGCGGAGGCGCCCTGCGCCGTACGCCTTGTCGGCCGTACGCCTTGTCGGCCGTGCGGCCGTGCGGCCTTCGGCTGTCAGGCTCCGGCGCGGGCCCGCTTGACGAGACCCACGGCCACGTCGAGTACCAGGAACGCCAGCAGGCTGATCCCCAGCAGCGGTACGAACCAGCCGACCAGCGCGGTCACGGCCGCCAGCGGCAACAGCACCGGCAGCGGGACCCTCCGCCAGGCGCCACGCGGCGTCGGCCGGCCGACGCTCAGCGCGCGGTCCCTGGTCGGGCGGCGCAGCCACCACATCCGGTAGCCCCAGACGATCAACAGGATCGTGCCGACCATCAGGGCGGCCAGCGTGAGCTGGTTGGCCAGCCCGAGGAAGACGCCCATGTGCGCGGCGATGCCGATCCGGGTCAGCTTCGCGAGCACCGGGTAGTCGGCGAACCGCACGGTGTCCAGAACCGTCCCGTCGGCCGGGTCGACGGCCACCGAGTCCAGGTGGACCGGGAACTGGGTGTCGGTCTCCTTGAGGACATAGCCCCGGCCCTCCACCGGCAGGGAAACCGCCAGCTTGCCGTCGACGCCCTCGCCGCGTGCGATCTCCAGCACCCGGTCCAGGCCGATGTCGGCGCCCTGGTGACCGACGTGGCCCTCATGGCCGTCGCCGTGGCCCTCGTGCCCGCCGCCCGACGCCGCGGCGTCGGCGCCCGTGAGGGTCGCGTCGACCGCGGGTGTCGTCCCGCCCAGCTGGGACTTCCACTCGGCGATGTTCTCGCCCGCGTACTTCGACCAGGTGAGCCCGGTGGCCGACAGCAGCACCAGGCCGAGCGCCGACCACAGCCCGACGGCGCCGTGCCAGGACAGCGTCCTGCCGCGGCCGCCCTTGCGCTGCCCGCCCGCCGAGGGGACGACCAGGTCGCGGCGCCTGGCCCGCCTGCGCCCGAACCAGAGCAGTACGCCGCCGAGCGCGACCACCCACAGCCAGCTCGCCGCGAGCTCGCTGTAGTAGCGCCCGAGGTCGCCCAGGTGCAGGGTGCGGTGCAGCTCGGACAGCCAGGCGCGCAGCGGCAGCGCGCCCGAGCCGCCGTAGCTGGCGAGTTCACCGCGTACCTCGGCGGTGTACGGGTCGACGAAGACCGCCAGGGACTTGTCATCGGCGACCTTCGGCGAGTCGAACAGCACACGGGTCGTCGCACCGTCGTCGGCCGACGGCCAGACGGCCGTGACGGTGCCGTTCGGCTGCGTCTCGCGAGCGGCCGCGACCTGCTCGCTGAGCGGCAGCTTCCCGTCGCCGACGGGAACGCTCAGCTCCTGGCGGTAGACGATCTTCTCGGCCTGGAAGGACAGTGCGTAGAGCAGTCCGCTCACGGCGGCGACGAGCAGGAACGGGGCGATCAGCACACCCGCGTAGAAGTGCAGCCGCAGGAGGAGCGGGCGCAGCGCGGCCCGGCTGGATCGAGAGGCCGGTCTGGGTTCTTCGGAAGTGTCCGGCTGAGGCTGCCGGGTGTCGAGGGTCATGACGTCCTTCGGATTTCGTGCGAGGGCAGGGGGCAGCGCACCCACGGCATCGCCGAAACCTGGCGTCAGGGCGTGGTGGGCGCGTAACGGGGGAGTGCGGCCACCGTCGGCGGCCCGCGCCGGGCCACCACATGCGCGAGATCGGCGGTACGCGGCCGTGCCCCGCCGCGCCCCGGCCGCGCTGTCCGCACCGAGCCCGGCGCCGATGGCGCCCGTACGACCGTCAGCAGCAGCCGCAGCGGAGTGAAGGCCAGCGACCGCAGCGCGCGCAGCAGCCCGAAGAGCGCCGCCTCGCCGCGCGCGAGCCACAGGGCGCAGACGACCGCGGCGAGCAGGTGCGCGGTGAGCATCCCGGCGGTTCCGTGGTCCAGCGCGCCCGTCGCGTCCACGGCGGGGGGATGGGTGGCGTGAGCGCCGTGGGTCGCGTGGGCTCCGGTGTGATCCGCTCCGTGCGGTGGCGGTGGCTGTGCCGGGCTGTGCGACGCGGTGTGCGACTGCCCCAGCGAGAAGATCAGGTGCAGGGCGCCCTGCACCCCGGCCAGCCCGGCCCCGATCGGCCAGGCCCCGCGCCGTCGACCGCCCGCGATCCAGGCGACGCCCAAGGTGACGCAGAACGCGGCCAGTAGAGACCCGACCGGGACGTCATGGGCAGATGTGGAGGAATGTCCTACACCAGACAGGATGACGCATACCGCCGCGAAGAGTGCGGCCCGCAGGGCGCGCATCGGCGACCGGGTACCCGTCATAGCGGCTTATGGTGCCACCCGTGACTGAGCAAGGAATCGGCGGGTCCGGTTCCGTTTTTTCTGTGAGCGGAAGTTGTTCCCCCACAGCGGAATGCGATTCCTTCACTGGCGTTTCGCGCGGCAGAGTCACCGCCATGAGACTTCTGATGCTGGGTGGTACGGAGTTCGCGGGGCGCGCGGTGACCGAGGCGGCGGTCGCCCGAGGCTGGGAGGTGACCGTCTTCCACCGCGGTCGGCATGAGCCACCGGCCGGTGTCACCGCGCTGCACGGCGACCGCACGAGTCCGGACGGCCTCGCCGCGCTCGCCGACGGCGAGTGGGACCTCGTGGTCGACACCTGGTCGGCGGCGCCACGGGCGGTCCAGGACACCGCGCGGCTGCTGGCCGACCGAGTGGGTCGCTATGTGTATGTGTCGAGCTGCTCGGTGTACGCCTGGCCGCCGGCGGCCGGGTTCACCGAGGACGCCCCGCTGGCCGACGGCGCGCCCGACGCGGAGCAGACCGGGTATCCGCACGACAAGCGCGGCGGCGAGCTGGCCGTGCTGGAGTCCTTCGGCGACGACCGGTCGCTGCTGGTCAGGTCGGGCCTGATCATCGGGCCGTACGAGAACATCGGACGGCTGCCCTGGTGGCTGAGCCGGGTCGCGCGCGGCGGCCCGGTGCTCGCTCCGGGGCCGCGTGAGTTGCCGTTGCAGTACATCGACGTGCGCGATCTCGCCGAGTGGGTGCTGGACGCGGCCGCGGCCGGGCTCAGCGGCCCGTACAACCTGATCAGCCCGCGCGGGCACACCACGATCGGCGAGCTGCTCGACGCCTGCGTCGAGGCCGCCGGGGCCGGGGCCGAGCTGCGCTGGACCGCGCCCGAGGTGATCGCGGACGCCGGGATCGAGCCGTGGTCGCAGCTGCCGATCTGGGTGCCGCCGGGCGGCGAGCTGCATGACGCGCTGCACGGAAGCGATGTGACCAAGGCGGTCGCGGCGGGCCTGACGTGCCGCCCGGTCGCGGACACCGTGGCCGACACCTGGGCCTGGCTCCAGTCGATCGGGGGCACGGCCCCGCAGCGGCCCGACCGGCCGGTCGTCGGCCTCGACCCCGAGACGGAGGCGAAGGTCCTGGGCGTCTGACGGAAGGACCGGGCAGGCCCTGGGCGTCTGACCGGGTCTGCCCCCGTGCGCGGGGATCGACATCCCCGCGCCGTACCGCCCCTTCCCGAGCGACCTGCAGTGGCTGGTGACGGACATGACCGTCGGGGCGTCGTCGCACGTCGAGCAGCTGTGGAGAGGCGGCCGGGCTGGCGGCCTGGGCGGGTGACGTCCGCTTCACCCCGCGCTTCCGCACGCCGCTGGAACGCGAACTGTCGAGCTGAGCGCTCGGCCGGACTGCTGGGCCGCCAGGCCGCGTCGAGCGGCGGCCTGGCGGCACGCGGCGATCAGCGGCTGTAGCGCATCAGCGCGCGCACCATGTGACAGGTGATGTCGGACGGCGGGTGGACGCCGACCAGCTCGGCCGTGGAACGTATCCTGCGGTCGTCGGCCTGCTCGGCGCGGTAGACGCCGGAGTCCAGCAGGGCGATGGCCAGGCGCATGGCCTTCAGTCGGCGGTTGTGCCGGATGTACCACTCGCGCGGCCGTCCGGCGGGCAGCGGCTTCTTCACCAGAGGCATGTAGGGCAGGTCGATCGGCAGGGGTTTCGCGGTGACTGCGGCAGCGGGCACGGGCATCCTCCAAGGGTGGTCGGGGCCCTCGCGGACCGTCTCGAACACTGCTTCAATTCTACTGCGGGGCACTGACAAAAGCCGCTGGCCAGAGGGCCTATGGCACCCCATCAACCCCACCGTGCGCCGCTACCTGGACGACGTCCCGACCGAGGACGAGATCCGCGCCGTACTCGCCCGGCTCGCCCTGGAGCCCTGGGACCGCTGGATCGCGGCACTCGCCGCGCACCCGAAGCTGATCCAGCGCCCGATCATCACCGCGGACGACGGCACGGCGGTCATCGCCCGCACGGATGAGGCGGTACGGGACGCCCTGGCGTGCATGCGGTGAACTCCTGTGGGAAGGAGGGCAGTTGCCTTTTGGTTTTTCCGTGGTGAGCTGAGTGGAACCTGTGTAGTTTCGAGGTGTCGGCGCACTCACCCGGACAGGCCCCAGGCAACCCCCAAGCCGACGGCCGAGGATGAACAGGACTGAGACAGTTGTCAGCCGCAGCGCCTCCGTTCCCGGACCACGACAGCGAGAGCTTCGACCGGTTCCGTTCCCGCCTGCTCCTGTGGGTCTGGGACCGGGTCATGCAGAACCCCGACCTCCCTGTGGACTGCGCCGAGTTCTGCGCCTGGCAGAGCATCTCGCTGGACACCGTGCAGTCCCTCGTCGACCGGCTCGGCGAGCAGCGGCTGATCAGTGAACAGGGATCCCGGCGGCACGCCCCCGTGGTGACCCTGCTGCCCGCCGGTGAGGACGAGGCCCGGCTGCTCCAGGCCCGCAGGGCCGACCCCGTGCAGCGCGGCCGGTACGCCACGTGGGCCGTGCTGCGCTGGATCTACGCGCACTCGGAGCGCCAACCCCTGCGCATCAAGGCGTTCTTCGACTCGTCGGAGCTGTTCTTCCTCGGCGAGGCCCTGCACCGCGCCGAGGTCGCCCGCGCGCTGTCCTACCTCGCCGACAGGCGCCTGATCACCTGCACCGGACCGGAGTTCCAGGGCGGCGTCGGATCGGAGGTGGCGCTCACCCCGCTCGGCACCGACGCCGTGCTCAGCGAGGGCGAGACGGGCGACATCGGCGCGTTCGTGGCTCATCAGGGCGGAAGCGACCACCCAGTGACCCGCATCGAGGCCAGGACGGTCAACATGGCGCACGGCGACTTCCACCAGACGGTCCAGACCGCGCTGTCGCCCGTGGACCTGGCCCGCCTGATCCGCCAGCTGGCGCCCGTGCTGGCCCCGGACGACGCCACCCGTGCGGCCCTGCTGAACAGCGCGGACGACCTGGCCCGGCGGGGCGGCCCGGACGGCGACCCCGACCCGGACCGCCAGCGCGGCCTGATGGAGCGGGTACGGCGGCTGCTCGGCGAAAGCCCCGACACGGTCGGCCGACAGATCACGCTCGACGTGATTGGCCAGGCCCTGGGGAGGCTGCTCGGCGGCTGACCCCGCGCCTCGGAGCGCCCGCCCCGTCCGTACGCCCTCGCCTGTACGCCGCCGTACGCCGTCGCCGGACCCGTTACCGGGCCCGTTGCCCCTGGCACGTTTCCCTGACGACTCCCCGGCAAGAGGAGGACCATGCGACCCCCGTTGTACGCACGCGACCCCTTGCTGCACGCCCTCGTGCCCCGCCTCGTCGGCCTGGACCCCGTCAAGCCCAAGCAGGTGAGCCGGGAGCACCCGGACGACCCTCCCGTCGTCCTGCTGACCGGCCGCCACGGCATGGGCAAGACCGCCGTCCTGGACGCCCTGGACCAGGCCTACCGGGGGCGCGCCCCGCTCGGCCGGGTCGATTTCGCGGACGTCGACGCCGCGCGCCGTCCCGGCGTCGCCGAGTCGAACACCTCCGCCGTGGTGGAAGTGCTCGTCCAGCTCGTGTGCGACCTCGCGCCCGCGCTCGGCAGGTTTGGCCGTCCGGCGTTCGCCCGGCTGCTGCCGGGACTGTTCGCCGTCTCCAGCTGGCGCCGGGGCAGCGACCGCCAGCGGCGGCTGGCCCGCGACCGCGTGGACCGCCTGCTGCTCGCCTGCGGCTTACGCAGGGCCGAAGCAGCGGGCCAGGACGGCGGCGGCGCGGGCGAGGACTGGACGTACGAGGTCAGCGAGGGCCTGGCGGTCGCGGACGGGGATGGGGAACAGGACCTGGAGGCCGTGGCCGCCGCCGTGGTCGCACGGTACTTCCGCAGGCACACCAGGACCAGGACCGGCCGCGCCGTGCGCGAGTGGTACCACGGGCGAGTACCGGGACCGGACGACGGCGAGGCCGCGCTGGTGCGGCTCTGCCTCCGCTTCCACCAGGGCGGCGCCTACCGCCACGCGGTCGAACGCCTCCTGGTCGCCGCCTTCGCCGAGGACCTCGCCAGTGCGTACGGCCGCTGGCAGCGGGTCAACCGCACACCGCGGCCGCTGGTCCTGCTGGACAACGCGCACACCGAGGGCGGCGAGCGGCTGCTCGACCTGATACTCGAACACCGGGCGGAGGCCGCCACCGGCACCACTGCGGCCGGGGCCGCCAGCGCCCCCGACCCGCTGGTCGTCATCGCGACCCGCCTCGGCGACGCCGCCGCCCGCTACCCGGACGCGACCCGCTGTCGGCTCACCGAGGTACGCGCCGCCTCCGGCTGGTCCCGTACCGCGCCCGCGTCGGCGTCGGCCGGGCTGCTCGTCCTGCCGCTGGCCCCGCTCGCCCTGGACGACGTCCTGCTGATGCTCGACGCCGCCGACGCCCCGCTGCACCGCCACCTGCCCACGGCCCTGCACGCGCTCACCCGAGGCCACCCGGCGGGCAGCGCCCTGCTCTGCAAGACGGTCGTCCGCGCGGCCGGTGAACGGGACATCCGGCCCGAGGAGCTGCTGGACCTGCGCACCGGCGACGACCGGCCGGTGGCCGAACAGCTCCTGGAACGCCTGATACCGCACCCCCAGCACCGCGACCACCTCGTCCTGCTGTCCCCGGCCCCCGACCGCGAGGCCGCCGACGCCCTGGCGGCCCGGTCGACGGGCGTCGGAACCGCCCTGCTGCCCGCCGCAGAGGCCGCCCGCTACCTGGAAAAGGAACACTGGACCACGGACCCGGCGGACACCCCCGACGCCGACGCCGACCTCCCGGCTCCGGACGGCCGCCCGCGCTTCGTCCCCGACCCCTTCCTGCGCGACCTGCTGGTCGACCGGGCGCGCGGCGGCCCGGACGAGAGCCACCGCTGGCAGCACACGCACACCGTCCTGCGCGAGCACTACGAGGCGCTCGCGGCCGAACGCGCGACCCACGCCGACGCCGACGCGGGTACGGGTGCGGGTGCCGGTGCCGACGCCGCCGCTGACGTACTCGCGTACGAGAGCGCCGCGCTGCGGCACACCCTCGCCGCGTCCGGTCCCGACCCGGTGGTGACCCGGCTGACCGAGTGGTTCGCCCAGCGGGACGCGGCCGACTGGCTGCGCGCCCTGCGCCGCGTCAGCACCGCCCCCCACCCGCCGCGCGCCCAGTGGACGGACCGGCGCGCCGATATCGCCCGCGGCGCCGACGACCACCGGCACGCCGACGCCGACGCCACCGGACGCGCCGTCAACCGGCTGCTGCACGCGGTCTGGTACCTGCGCGAGACGTTCGCCGAACCGCTGGACGACCTCTGCGTCGGCGTCGGTGCGGAGCTGCGGTTCCTGTCCGCACAGCATCCGTCGGGCCACGCCGTGCTGAACCGGGCCGCGCAGACCTGGCCGGTGGCGCTGCGGCACCGGCGGCCCTGCCTGATCGAACCGACCCAGCAGCCGACCCAGCCGCGGCCGTGAGCGCCGCGGGAGCGAGAGGAGAGGAGCGCCGACCATGCTGACGCGCTGGAGGAACCACGTCTGGGGCCCGCTGGACAAGGCCGTCGCCGCGGTGGTGTGCCTCGCGCTCCTCGCCGGTCTCGGCCTGCTCGTCCGTACCCTGCTGCCCGAGGACTGCGGCGCGGGCCTTGAGGAGGTCGGCGGCGAGTGCGTGGGCGTCACGGCGACCGACTCGCTGGACGGCGACCCGGAGATCAAGACCCTGATCGACGCGATCGCTGAGGAGAACGCCCGAGTCAAGAGGGCCTGGGAGGACCCGCGGAAGGGCAGGCCGCGCATTCCCTACGCGCGGATCGCGCTGCTGATGCCCTTCACATCGGACGCCACCAGCACCATGAGCCCGGACGAGATCAGGCGCGCCGTCGCGGGCGCCCACACGGCCCAGCTGGAGGCCAACGCGGAGGCGGGCCCGCACTACCAGCTGCTGCTGGCCAACGACGGCAAGGACATGAGCAAGTGGCGCCCGGTCGTGGACCGGCTCGTCACGATGGTGGACGGAGACTCGCCCCTGGTCGGCGTGTTCGGCATGCCCAGCAGCACCCCGCAGACGCTCGCGGCGGTCGAGGCGCTCGGCGAGCACAAGATCCCCGCGGTCGGCTCGATCCTCACCGGGACCACGATGCAGCGCCCGTACCTCTTCAACACCTCCCCGTCCAACGAGCTGCTCGTCCAGGGCCTGGCGCGCTATCTGAAGGACGAGCCGGGCGAGCGGGGATTCCTGGTCGCGGACAACCGGAAGAAGGACGCGTACTCGCTCGACCTGCGCCGGGTGTTCGAGGAGAGGTTCGGCAAGGACTACGGGCTGGACAAGAACCGGGCCTACTACCTGGGCTTGACCGGCGAGGAAGCCGGAATCCCGCGCCGCTTCTCCACCGTCGCCCAGAAGATCTGCGTCACCGGCTCGGACACGGTCTTCTTCGCCGGACGCGACCATGACCTCGGCTACCTGATCAGCAGGCTGGCGAAGGAACCCGCCTGCAACGACTCCCGGCCGCTGCGGATCCTGAAGGTGGGCATCGGGCTCGGCACCGAGTACACCACGCCGAAGCTCACCGAGCAGCTGAAGGAGGCGGACATCACCCTGGTGAACGCGGCCTCGGTCGACCCCGCGTGGTGGGAGCGGAAGGGGCACCGGGACCGGCCGGTCGGACTGGCCTCCTTCCGGGAGAAGTTCGGCGAGCTTCAGGCCGCGCACGACCTGGGGGAGCGGCCGCTGGACGACGGCTATTCGATCATGTACCGGGACGCGTTCACGGTGCTCGCCCAGGCCTTCGACCAGGCCTACAACGACATCAACGACATCAGTGCCGACACCGGCACCGACACCGCCGCTCCCGTCACGCCGACGAAGGACGACGTCTACGAAACCATCGTCAACATGGGCATCCTGGACACCGAGGGCGGCGCCAAGTGCGCCAGTTGTGTACTCGGCGCCTCCGGCACGTTCGGCTTCGACGACTCCGACGAGACGAAGAAGTGGCCGGTGTGCAAGCCGGTCCCCGTGATGGAGTACCCGGCCAGCGCGAAACCCGAAACGAAACTCTTCCGCACCTACGAGCGCATCTTCGACGGCGACTGCCCCTGAGGCGTCCTGTCGCCCCATCCGGCACCGCGGACCACGGCCCGTAGTTGTCAGGTCGCCTACCAGCGGACTACTGTCACCACGCCTTGGTGTACGGGAAATCGGTGTGATGCCGATGCGGCCCTCGCCACTGTGATCGGGAAGTCCGGCTCCAGCCCCCAGGGGGGCGGCCACTGGGTACCACCACGTATCCGGGAAGGCGGAGCCAGGGCGGTACGACCCGTAAGCCAGGAGACCGGCCAAGGCGCGTTGTCCATCCACGAGGTGCTGGAGAGGGTCTGCTCAGCCATGCATATAGCCGAGGGTTTTCTACCACCGGTACACGCGGTCGCCTGGAGTGCCGCGGCGGCGCCGTTCGTCGTCCACGGCGTACGCGCCCTGACCCGAGAGGTCAGGGCGAACCCCGAGAGCACCCTGCTGCTCGGCGCGTCCGGGGCCTTCACTTTCGTCCTTTCCGCGCTGAAAATCCCCTCGGTCACGGGCAGTTGCTCGCACCCGACCGGTACGGGGCTCGGCGCGATTCTCTTCCGGCCGCCGATCATGGCGGTGCTCGGCACCATCACCCTGCTCTTCCAGGCGCTGCTGCTCGCGCACGGCGGACTCACCACGCTCGGCGCCAACGTCTTCTCGATGGCGATCGTCGGGCCGTGGGCGGGGTACGGGGTCTACCGGCTGCTGAAGCGGTTCGACGTCCCGCTGATGGGCGCGGTGTTCGGCGGGGCCTTCGTCGCCGACCTGTCCACGTACTGCGTCACCAGTGTCCAGCTGGCGCTCGCCTTCCCCGACCCGAGCAGCGGATTCCTGGGCTCGCTCGGCAAGTTCGGCTCGATCTTCGCGGTGACCCAGATCCCGCTCGCGGTCAGCGAGGGGCTGCTCACGGTGCTGGTGATGCGCCTCCTGGTGCGCTCCAGCAAGGGGGAGCTGACCCGGCTCGGCGTCTTCCTGACGCGCAAGCAGTCGCAGGCGGCGAAGTCCCCGGAGCACGCACAGGACACGGAGCGTGCACAGGACACGGAGCGTGCACAGGACACGGAGCGTGCACAGGACACGGAGCGTGCACAGGGCGCCAAGGGCACGGCGGAGACGGAGGCGGAGACCCGATGACGATGACCAGAAACACGAAGATCAACGGTCTCCTGCTCCTGATAGTGGCCGCGCTCGCGGTGCTGCCGCTGGCGCTGGGCATGGGCGACGACAAGGAGGAGCCGTTCGCGGGCGCCGACGGGGAGGCGGAGGGTGCGATCACCGAGATCGACCCCGGCTACGAGCCCTGGTTCAGCCCGCTGTACGAACCCCCGTCGGGGGAGGTCGAGTCGGCGCTGTTCGCCGTGCAGGCGGCGCTGGGCGCGGGCGTCCTGGCGTACTACTTCGGCCTGCGCAGAGGCCGCAGGCAGGGCGAGGCCCGAGCCACGACGGCGGCCACGCCGCACGGCACGCCCGAGCCGGGCAGCGTGCCCGAAGGCGGGGGCACGCCCAACCGGGGCGGCACGCCAGAACCGAGCGGCGCGCCCGTCACGGACGCGCCCCCGAGCGCCTAGCCCGCGGCCGCCGCGCATCGTGCTGCCTATCGACGCGGCGGCGCACAGCAGTCGCTGGCGCCGCCGTCACCCCGTGGACAAGGCCGTGCTCGGACTCGGCCTGACCGTGCTGGCGATCTCGCTGCCGCCCTGGCCGGGCGCGGCGCTGGTCATCGTCACGGCACTCGCCCTCCTGCTCGGGCCCGCCGGAGTACCCCCGCGCAGACTGTGGCGGGCGTACCGCATCCCGCTCGGCTTCTGCGTCACCGGTGCGCTGACCCTGCTCGTCCAGGTCGGCGCGCCCGAGGGGATGCTGACCCTGGACCCGGACGGCCCGGCCCGCGCGGCGGGCCTCCTGCTCCGCACCTCGGCCGCCTCGCTCGGCGTGCTGCTGTTCGCCTTCACCACGCCCATGTCCGACCTGCTGCCCCGCCTGGTGAAGGCCGGGGCGCCCGCCGCGGTCGTGGACGTCGCCCTCGTCACGTACCGGATGAGCTTCCTGCTCCTGGACTCGATGACCCTGATCAGGCAGGCGCAGGCCGCCCGCCTGGGCCACACCACCCGCGCCGCCGCCTGGCGTTCACTCGCCGGACTCGGCGCGACCGCGTTCGTCCGGGCCTTCGACCGCGCCGCCCGCCTCCAGGCCGGACTCGCCGGGCGCGGCTACGACGGCACCCTGCGCGTCCTGGTCCCCGAGGCCCGCGTCTCCCCGCGCTTCGTCGCCGCGGCGGTCACCCTCCTGGCCGCCCTCGCGACCCTCGCCCTCGCCCTGCACCCCGTACTGGAAAGGCCCCTGGGATGACGCCCGCCGGGATGACGCCCGCCGCCCTGGAAGTCCCCGCCGAGGTCGAACTCCGCGGCGCGTCCTACGCCTACGACGAGGGCCCCACGGTCGTCGACGCCCTCGACTTCGCCGTCGCTCCGGGCCGCGCCCTGGCCCTCCTGGGCCGCAACGGCAGCGGCAAGACCACCCTGATGCGCCTGCTCAGCGGCGGCCTGCGCCCGGCGAGCGGCACCCTGCTCCTGGACGGCGAGCCCGTCACATACGACCGCAAGGGCCTGACCCGCCTGCGCACCACCGTCCAGCTGGTCGTCCAGGACCCCGACGACCAGCTGTTCGCCGCGTCCGTCGAACAGGACGTGTCCTTCGGTCCGATGAACCTGGGCCTGCCCGAAGCCGAGGTCCGCGCCCGTATCGACGAGGCCCTGGCCGCCCTCGACATCACGCCGCTCCGCGACCGCCCCACCCACCTCCTCTCCTACGGCCAGCGCAAACGCACCGCGATCGCGGGCGCGGTGGCGATGCGCCCGCGCGTGCTGATCCTGGACGAGCCCACCGCGGGCCTCGACCCGGACGGCCAGGAACGCCTGCTGGACACCCTGGCCCGCCTGCGCGCGGGCGGCACCACCGTCGTCATGGCCACCCACGACGTCGACCTCGCCCTCCAGTGGGCCGACGACGCGGCCCTGTTGCTCCCCTCCGGCGTCCACACCGGCCCGGTGGCCGACGCGCTGGCCCGCCAGGACCTGGTAGCCCAGGCGGGCCTGCGCACCCCGTGGGGCATCGCGGCGGCGCGACTCCTGCGCGTACACGGACTGCTGCCAGCCGAATCCCCCGGCCCGCGCACCCCGGACCAACTGGCGGCCTGGACGACGCACGGCACGGAGGACGAACCGGAGCCGGAACCGGAGCCGGAGAGAGGCGATACAGGCTCTACCAGGCGACCGGCAGACGCTCGGGAAGCCGCTTCATGAAGTTGGTACGCCACACGAGCTGCTCGACCGGCACCGCGAGCCGCAGCTCGGGCAGCCGCTCCACGAGAGCCTTCAGCGCGATCTCGGCGTGCTTCTTGCCGAGCGCGGTAGCCGGGCAGTAGTGCTGTCCGCCCCCGAACGACAGATGGGTATGGGCGTTGGCCCGGCTCGGGTCGAAGACCTGCGGATCGGGGAACTGCTCGGCGTCGTAATTGGCCCCTTCGACCAGGACCAGCGCCAACTCCCCCTCCCGCACCAGGACATCGCCGAGCTGGACATCCGCCAGCGCCAGCCGGGGCAGCCCGTCGCCGATCGACAGGTTGATCCGCAGCAGTTCGTCCATGGCGCCCGTGACGAGGCCGGGATCGGCGGTGAGTTGCTCGCGTACGTCGTCGCGGGTGAGCAGGGAGACCATGGCCATGGTCAGGAACCCCGAGGTGGAGATGACCCCGGCGCCGAACAGCGTGACCCCGACCGTGGCGAGCATCTCGTCCGTCAGGTGGTCGTAGTCCGAGTCCCGCCGCAGCGCGGCGAGTTCGCTCATCAGCCCGCCGCGGGCGGGGTCGGCGTCGTCGAGCCGCTCGACCATGTAGGCGATGTCGCGGTCCCAGTTCAGCCGGGCCGCTTCGATGGGCCGCGGCGAGTTCATGAACGCCACGTCCAGACTGCGCATCAGCGCGGGCCCGTCCTCCTGCGGTATCCCGAGGATGTGGCAGTGCAGACCGGCCGAGTACGGATCGGCGAAGTCGGTGCGCAGATCCGCCGGTGCCCCTGCGCGCAGGGCCCGGTCGACCAGCTGGTGCGCGGACGTCTCCAGCCACTCCTGGAGGCCGGGGGCCTTCGGGTTGAGCGCCTTCATCACCGCCTTGCGCAGTCCGGCGCCGGTGATGTTGCCCATGTTGTTGACGACCTCGGGCGGGATGGTCAGGGCGTACTGGCGGGGCACGCCGGGCGCCGAGGTGTCCTTGAGCGAGAACCGCTCGTCCTCCAGCACCTGCTTGGCGAGCGCGTACGACGAGACCAGCCAGGCCTCGTCCCCGGCGATCGTACGGACCCGCTTCACGGGCTCGGCGCGCAGGGCCCGGATGTCGTCGGGGAGCCGGGTGCCGTCCCAGGAGAAGGGGAAGGCGGGCAGAGTAGCGGTCGTCATCAGTGGTCTCCTTGGATGGCCCGGTCGCCGAGGCCGCCGAGGTCGGCTTCGGCGGGGACGAGAATGCCGTGCCCCTGGTTGCGGGAGGCGCGCAGGCCGGGGCCCCGCGCGTAGAGCAGATCAGCCAACGGCAGTGCCTGGTGGTAGCAGTTGACGGAGGACGGGACCTCCAGGATGGCGGGCGTGTCCAGGAACAGCGGCGCCTCAGCGCAGACATAGTCCAGACACACCTGCGTCTGCCGCGCGCTGGCGGCTTCTCCCGGAGCGAGCTTCCCGTCCAGGAAGATCGCCGTGAGCTTCTCGCAGGCTTCGCGGAACTCGCCGTCGGTCTCCAGCATTTCCCGTACGCGAGCGTGGATGCGCTGGTACGCGGGAATGCGCGTGAGCGCGGACATGGGCCGGGCCCGTACCCGCAGTCCGGACGGGTCGACGTCCTGAACCGCGTTGCCCACCTTGGCCCGTACCCCGCGCAGGTTCTTGACCGCCTTGCGGCGGGCGTCGTCGGGGGCGTAGCCGAGTGCCTCGAACATCTCGGCCACGTAGAGGTCGGTATAGACGAAGTCGACCTGTTTGAAGTGCTCGACGCCCCAGCGGGCGAGGCCGTGCAGCCGCTGAGCGGAGAAGAAGCTGTTCCCGGAGGAGACCCCGATGACAGCGTGATCGCCTTCATCGGCGATGACGCGGCAGTGCGGGGTGTACGGAGTGAGGCGGAAGGTCTCGGCAGGGGCGATGGTCGCCTGAGTCAAGATCGGAAAACCTCATCGCACCGCTAGTCCCATAGGGGCCCTGTGCCCCTGGTGTGGCGGAAACGACGACAGGAAGCTACCACCCGACCCCGCACGGTGACAGCCCTACCCATGGGTTTGGCCGGGACTGGGACCGAGAGCGGGTCTAGCCCCAGCTCACTTGTACGGCCGTCCCGTGGGGGGTAGTTACCAGCTCAGCACCTGCGGTCCGGCCTATTCCTCTTCCTCGATGAGACGGCCGAACTTGCCGTAGCGCGGAGGATCGCCCTCCTCGTCCGCTTCATCCCTGTCCACCCACTCAAGCTCGCCGTTGTCGACACGAGGGACATCGCCGCCGACCCAATCGCGCTCCTCAAGGCCGATCGCGACGGAGATCAGGAGTGCGGGCAGAGACTCCATCCAAGCTACCGGCTCGAAGTGGCTGACGTCGTCGTGCCAGGCGATGCCGATCCGCCCCCGCTTGGTGCAGTCACGTTGATCGATGACCAGCGAGTCGCCGCATCCATTCCATGCGATCGGTATCCACTGCGGGTGCCACCAAGGTCCGTACTCCTGCTCAGGGTCCCACTCGTGGTCGATCTCGGGATGGATCTGCATCCGCTGCTGCCATTCACGGGCCAGGCCGCGCACGTCATGCAGCATCCACATGCTCGGGATCAGCGTGCCGTAATCGGTTCCGTCGTGGCGAAGCAACGATTCCGCCAACGCGTCCGGGAGGGGTATCCCCAGCGCCTCTTGCGCTTCGGCGATGGCCGTCGGCTCGGCCGGTCCCGGCAGCGAGGCGAAGGTCTCCGGAGCGTGGGTCTCCAGCCACGCTTCGATCCTGAGCCACGCTGAAGTCACAGACAGTGTCATGCTGGACAGTATCTACGCCGAAGAGAGCCGGGGCCTTGCCCCCGGACAGGTCTTGAGCATTCCCGGCAGACCGGCCGGGCCCGGGCCTACGAGTAGGCCGCTGCCAGTGAAGGGCGCTATCCAAGTCAGCGATCGCGGACAGGTTCAAGGAACTCGAGCCGATTGCCCAGCCTGTCGAACGCGTAGAAGCGATGGTGTCCAGGGAAGTTGTCATCCCAGGTGATGCTCACCCCGTGGTCTTCCAATCGCGTGGCGAGCGCTTGGAGCGAGGTCACGAGGATGCCTGGATGTGCCTTCCTGTTCGGACGGAAGTCCTCTTCAACCCCCAAGTGGACTTCCAAGCCTCCGCCGCGGAACCAGCACCCACCACGAGCCGCTAGCAGCGGCGGCTTCTTGATCTCTGTCATCCCGAGAACGCCTCCCCAGAAGTCGCGACAGAGCTCTTCAGTTCCCGGAGGGATGGCGAGCTGCACGTGATGCAGGCCGCCCAAGGTGTATTCGAGCGCTCCCTGAGTCATCTCTTCTCCTCGCCCTCTACTCGGAAATCTTGATGTCAAGATAATGAGGGTCGCATGGATCTGACAAGGGGATGGCTCGACAGGGGGCGGGTGGGCGGATCGAGCTTCGCCCCGTCCAGCTCAAGGCCCACTTGCCAGGCAAGCCTCAGGGGGCGAAGAAGTCTTCTGAACGAGTTGTCGCGCGAGTATGGGCCCGTCGCCTCCAGCCTGGAGGTGGCAGCCCACACTTGTGTTCCTGACGGCAGATCAGGTATCGCGGCGTCCGGTGCGCACCGGCCTGTCCCGGCTTACCCGCCCCTGCCTCTTAGAGTTCGGCGGCTCCAGCCTGGCTCCTGATCTGTCCTGCAACCGCCTGTGCGAACGCCTCCCTGGCCAGGAGGTGATCGACCGACCGCAATCGGTGGCGGACCCGGCGGACACGTGCGAATCCGCCGTACGCACCGCCCGCGCGGCTCTCGACGCGGGCGACCAATACCGCGGCTCAGGGTCACCTCGACGCCTTCGGCGACACCCTGCACAACCTGGCCCGCGCCACCCGCGAACCGCGCCAGACGGAACTCCAAGCAGCAGCGAGGGAGTTCAACCGTGCCCGCCGCTCCTCCATCCGCGCCCCAGCCGGCTGCCACGCCGCAGCGCAGGCACCATCCGGAACACGGCTGACACCGCTAACGGCGGCAGACGAGGACGCCGCCCAGACAGTGGATCTCGAACGCCCCATGCTGGGTGATGTGTTCGTCCAAGATGGTGCGGGCCCGTTCGATCGTCGCCCCAAAGGGCACGTCGTGCTGGTCCGCCCATGCCTGGTACGAGGCCATGTGCGCGATCACGGGTTCGGGGTCGCGGACGGCGATGGTTCCGGGTAGTTCGATCGTGTCGACGCGGCTGAACTCCTCGCCGAGGAAGCCCGGCGCCTTCTCCAGGGAGAAACGGGCGCTGAGCGAGATCCGTGCCGGGCCGCGGCCGGTGCCGAGGACGTCACCGGCCGCACGCACCCACAGCTCGTCCAGCTCGGCCTTGTCGCGGTCGCTGTTCGTGGAGGCAAGCAGCAAACCATCCGCAGTGACGACGCGGGACAGCTCGCGTACCGCCTGGGCAATGTCCACAGCGTGGTAGAGCATGTGCATCGCCAGAGCGGCGTCGACGCTCGCCGACGCAAGGGGCAGCTTCGCCACATCCGCCACGGCGACTGCTCCGGGCACGTCGGCGAGGATGCCGGGAGCAAGGTCGAGGCCCAGGAGGTCCAGATCAGGCCGTTCCTGGCGCAGCCGCTTAATGAACTTGCCGTTCCCGCAGCCAACGTCGACGACGCGTCCGCGTACCGCGCTGAGGTGCTCGGTGACGATGCCGGGCAGATTGTGGCGAGGCGTCTGCCACTTGTAGAGCGACTGCCGGGCGGCGAGGTCCCGGTCACCGTTGTAGGCGCTCCCGGCCAACCGGTCGCGGTCGGTCACGGCGGCGTCGTGGGCGGCGGAGGTTTCGGTCACGTCGGCAGCTCCGGAGGACGGGCGGCGGGAGAGGCCGCGAGGACGGCCGTGTGCTGGATGCGCTCGCACAGTTGGGTCACCTGCGCAGCCCCACCGTACTGCCGACCGCCCAACTCCCGGCCGAGATCAACCAGCCTCCGAACGATGCTCGCCGACACCCGATCCGGAGACGCTTCGAGAACGAAGCCGACCATCTCCTCGGTCCCGTCGATGTCGCCCAGGAGCATGTGGCCACGGGCAAGGTCGAGATGGGCAGCGAAGAGGTCACCGACCGACTGGTCATCGTCATCGGCGCCGCGGTAGAGCCGGATCGCCGTGTCCGCACTGGCGATGGCTTGCTGAACGTGGTCACGACCGCCTATGGCCAAGTGCGTCGTCCCGGCGTACGCGAACTGCTTGGCGGCCGGGAAGGCGAAGACTCCCGGTGCGTCGTCACCCCCGCGCATCCCATCGCGGGAACGTTCCGCGTCCGCCAGGGCGGCTGCCGCCCCCGCCGCGTCGCCCGCTATCGCGAGGGAACGCGCCTCCAGACTGGCGAGGCGAGCGCCGATGCTTCCCGCTGCTCGACGATGGCGCCCCGCCTGCGCGAGCCGCGCCGCCTGCTCGTACCGCCCTGTCCAGTAGGCGATCAGGGACTCCACTGCCCGCACCCAGGCCAGCATCCCCTCATGCCCAGCGGCCTCGGCACACGCGCGGGCCGTACGCGCATGCGTGGCCGCCGAGTCGTAGTGCCCCAGGTCCAGGCAGACATGGGCGCACAGCCCGCACAACCGCGAGGCCGAAACGTACAAGTCACTGGTCTGCTGAGGTCGTTGACGCCCGCGCAGCAACTCGAAGACTCCGTCCCGCAGCTGCTTGATCTCGACGTACAGCTCCAGCAAAGGGTGGCTGACATAGGACCGCGCCAACCGTGCGACATCAGCCTCCAGCTGCTCAACGACCAGCTCGTCGGCGTTGTGCTGCGCGATGAACCGGACGAACTCGGCCGACAGCGACGCGTCCGCCGACACGGCGCTGGCCACTGACCACTCGGCCGAGGGCGGTAACGGCAGGCTGTCCGTGCCCTCCGCCGGTTCACCGCCGCCCCGGCGTCGCTTACTGACCGCGACAGCACGGTCGAGGACAGCGACCTCGGCCTCGAAGACCAAGGCCAAGTGCCCTCGGGTGTATGGGACCGGGATACGCGCCTCACGCTCGTAGCGCCCGATCTCCTTACCGGTCATGGCAGCACGCCCCTCCAGGGCGTTGTACTCCTCGGCGACCTTCTGCTGGGTCCAGCCCCGCTTCCTGCGCAGACCCAGGAGCAAGGCACCGATGCCCGTGTCGCCCATCCTGTCTCCCCGGCGCATGTGGATTCTGGCCCCCATAGTGGCCCCCGGCTTGGCTCCCGCGCTGGCTCCCGACCCGAACGAGCGACAGCGCTTGGCTGTTGGACATGCCCAACAGACCGCACGATGAGCCGCAGACAGTCGAGCCGGATCACACCGCAGGCGCCGACAAGCAGAGCACCACTCGCTTGGCCCGTTGTGACCTGTCCGCACGCGACGCCCGCGAATTCGTCGCCGAGACCCTTACCCAGTGGGACTGCCGTGAACGCCTCGACGACGTCCGGCTGTGTACGTCGGAACTCGTCACCAACGCCCTGCGGCACGGAGAGTCCGACAACCACTTGATCCTTGTGCGCCTCGCGCTTCACGGTGCAGAGCTGCTGGTCGAGGTCCACGACGGCGGCGAAGGAACCCCCAGGCAACGCGAAGTCCAGGACACCAGCGACGACGGCCGTGGCCTGTTCCTCGTCTCCGCCATCGCCGACGACTGGGGCGTCGCGGTCCGCGAACGCCCCGGCAAACACGTCTGGGCATCCTTCAGGAGCCTGGCGGTGACCGCATGCTGATCTCCACCCACTCCGCCGAACCGCGCGCGCTGTCCGCCGGTCTGATCGCCTCCCTGGCCACTGTCACCTGGCTCGACACCGACCCGACCGGCGCCACCCTGTGCTGCCTGCTCCTTGTATCGCAGCCGCCACGAGCCCCGTACGAGACGCCCACAGTCATCGAGCAGCGCATGCACACTCTCGCGATCGCACTCGGCCTTGGTCCGGCCACGGCGCCACCGCCCGACATCGGGCCGCGCCTGCGCCCTCTCAGCCCGACCGATGTCGCCCTGCGCTTCGACGACACCCCGTACCGCAAGCGCATACCCGCAGGCAGGCCCTGGACTCTGCTCCTCCGCCAGCGAACACCGGTCGCCCTCGTCCTGGGCCTCGACCCGCTCTCCCGCACCGCCAGCCCCGCCGAGATCGACGCCTACCTCGACCGCACCACGCTCCAGCAACGGCTGCTCTTCGGCCACACCCGGACCGAGTGACGTACCGCCCGACACAAGGGGACCCCTCGTGACCATCCACCCCGTCTCGCCGAACACCGTGCTCGCCAACGCCCTCCACCACGCCGAGGACGTCCTCACCCCACGCATCCTGGCCGAACCACCCGAGAGGATCGTGCTGGTCGTCGGCACGCAGATCAACGGCGCCCCGCACATCGGCACCTCGCTCGTGCAGTCGCTGGCCTTCGCCATGGCCGCCCGCCTCCGCGCCCGCTTCGGACTGTCCGCCGAAGTCCACGTCGGCGCACTCGACAACGCCCCCTACGACCTGGCCACCGACCCGACGACCGGCCACCGCTACCAACGCGCCTACGCCCAAGCCCTCGGCCAGCAGGCCCTCCGCGACCTCGTCAGCGCCCTGTACGAGCCTCTGTTCACGGAACTGTCCAGGCGCCTGGGCATCCCGTACCGCGTCACGACCTACAGCCAGCAGCAGGCCGACGAGCACTTCCGCCGCACCTGGTTACGGCTCCTGCCCCGCATCGACGCCGCCCGCTGGTGGCTCGCCCCCTCCACCGGCATCCCGCACGTCCGCGTGCCGTGCCCGCACCTCGGCTGCGGCTGGGCGGAGAAGCACGCAGAGCGGACCCAAGCGCGACTCACCGGCACAGAGACAGCCGCCGTCAGCGCCGTCTGCCTCCACCACGGCCCGTACGAGGTGACCGTCACACCCACGAGTGGCACCTATCTCGACCTGGCCACGCTGTACCGGAACCTCGTCAAGGAACTCGCCCTCGTCGGCCCGCAGCGCGGCACCCTCCACATCATGGTCAAGGGCGGCGACTGGGTCTTCGGCTCCCACCTCGTCGACGAGGCCCACCAGGCCGTCGGCCTCACCCGCGCCCAGCTCCCCGCCCGCCTGTTTTGCCCCCAGATCGTCACCGACACCGGAGCCAAGTTGTCCAGATCCCTGATACGCGAGGGCCACGCGCCCTTGCCCGACCGCGCCGCCGACTGGATGCTCGACACCCGGCACTGGCCCGGCACGATAGGCGAGTACGCCGACCAACTGCTCACCCTGACCGAGACCCTGCTCGCCGACCCCCGCCACTTCTTCCGCGCATACTCGGCCGCCGAGATCGGCCACATGATGACGACACCAGCACCCAGGAGCGTCCCCGCCCCATGACCGACACCACCGCCCGCGTCCACGAACTGAACCTCTACCGCAAGTACTTCGACCTCGTAGCCGCGGGCACCAAGACCATCGAGGTACGGGTCAAGTATCCGCACCTGGAAGACCTCGCCGCAGGCGACACCATCCGCTTCCACATCAAGGGCACCGAAGAGACCTGCGACGTTCGCGTCCTGCGCGTCGCCGAGTATGAGACCTTCGAGGCGCTCCTGGACGGCGAAGGGGCAGCTAACGTCAACCCAAACGCCAGCCGTCAGGAACAGCTCGCCAACATCCGTACCATTTACGGGCCGGAGAAGGAGCATCTCGGCGCACTTGCGATCGAGATCAAAATCCCCGACTGACGAGAGAGTCAGAGGCCGTGCAGCTTCAAGCCAACGTGGTCGACGATCCACCGATGCTTCTCACCATCGATTGCGAAGTAGATGCGTCCGACCCGGTCCGGGCTGGTGTGGTCGTCGAGCTTGATGTGGGGCTGCCGGTCCCACGGCTTCTTGCGTCCCTCGAACTTGAACTCGTGCAGTCCGTATCGACGCAGCCCTTCATCCGAAGGCGCATACACCAAGGCGGTCTGGTCACCGATCCAGGAGACCAAGGAAGTTCCAACGCGGGCCTTCTGTCTCTTCCACTCCCTGGCCAGGTCAGCAAGCGTATCCAGTGCTTCCCTCATCCGCTTGGGGTGAGGGTATGAACACTTTTGCCACTGGTCCTTCGCATTCGGGGTGAACACGAGCGCACCACCAGACTCCTGAGTCCAACGTGCCCAGTCTGCTGAAAAGTCGCTAGGATCTGCGACAAAATGCTCTGGGACTGCGCTCGGCTCTGGATTGATCGCCAGCGTCGCTGCTTCCAGCTGTGCCGTGAGATTGGCCGATTCAATCTGCAGCTGCACAACTTGGTTCTCTAGCTGCTCATTCCGCTCCAGCAGCTCAAGCGACCAGCCGCGTTCCTTCTCCAGCTTCTTCCTCAGCTGGGTGTTCTGTTCGCTCTCGGTTCCAGCGAGAGCATCCAGCAGGGCATCGGTCTCAGCCGACCGTACAGCGTCCCAGAGGCGATCCCGGCCGCGCGCCACCACGCTGAGTGGGGTGAGGAGGCGGGTCAGCTTGCCCAGGAGGACCTGATGATCACCGCTCAGCTCGGCAGGTCCCCACCACGGTGCCCGCGCATCGGTGGTGGGCCAATAGAGGCGAGCCCCGTCTCTCGGTAACAGATTGCACGGAAGCCCGCCGTTGAAGGAGTCGAACGCCAGCCAGCCAGAGATCACCACGACGTGTGCGAGACCTGCAAGGCGGCGGGCAGCTTCGCGGGCGAAGGCGGCAGGCGGGCCCATCGTCCGGATCGACGAGATGACCAGTACCGGCAGACGACGCCGAGGATCGTCAAGGCGCGCGTGAATCAGCGGGACTTGGGCAGTGAGCGCCGGCGTAACCGCAGCGGTGATCTCGTCACCGTCGTCCGTGCACACGAGGGTGGTGTCTCGCATGATCGCATTGAGGGCACGGGGCGGCTTCAGCTCTTCTACCCTCGCGGGTGCCAGCAAGCCGTCGCTCGTCCTCCCCATGACGACCCGAAAACTGGTCTCTCCACCGTACGTAACAGCGGTCAACTGGCACGAGAAGCGGCCGCCCCCAGACAGATCGCTCTCGACCTCCATCCTCAGCGCACGGGCATCAGCACCGATATTGACCGGGGACCAACTCACGCGTTGCTCAGGGCGCCCCGGCCCGTAGCCGGGGAGAGCTGCCTCGCCCTCGTCGGCCATAAGGGCGGAAGAAGAAAGCCCCGTCCTGTCCGGGGGGACATGCAGCTCCATGTGAGAAAGCAGCCGCTCGAAGGCGGGGGTACCTGCGTGATCGTCCGCGAGCGCCACCTTGAAGCCGACGACGTACAACTGCTGCATGGGGCTCCCCTCGTATCACCCAACCCTCAGCGGAGGCCGCACCCTGCACCACGGCTGAGCCACGCCAGCATAGTGACGTCGCATGCATCGAGCGACTCACGTTCAGTCGCTCCTGTTCCCGGTAGGCCGCTCCCGCCACAGCTTGCCTGTTTCTGCGGGCAGCGATCTCATGCGCGGCTCTTCGACCAGTCCGCACACAGTCCGCAAGACACCCGATCAAGACCGTCGCAACCCGTGCCACCAATCAGGAAAAGGACAGGTCAGCGACCTGCAGCGAGCATCGCTGCAGGTCGCTGACCCGGCCGATTACTAGGAGACGAAGAAGTCTCCCGAATGAGTTGTTGCGCACGCGAGGGCCGTCGCCTCCGGAGTGGAGACGACGGCCCTCACTTGCGTATCTGATAGCGGGTCAGGTAGCGCGGCGGCCGGTGCACACCCGGTGCACAAGACCCTGGAAAACGGCCGGGACCAGCGAGAACTGTCGAGCAATGTTTTCCCAGGTCACAGCAGGTGCCCGAGGGGCAGCCCAAGCTCACCCGACCCCGCTCTTTAGATGTCGAAGTACAGCTCGAACTCGTGCGGGTGGGGGCGGAGCTGGATCGGGGCGATCTCGTTGGTGCGCTTGTAGTCGATCCAGGTCTCGATCAGGTCGGAGGTGAAGACGCCGCCCGCCTGGAGGTACTCGTTGTCCGACTCCAGGGCGTCCAGGACGGCCGGGAGGGAGGTCGGGACCTGCTGGACGTTGGCGTGCTCCTCGGGGGCCAGCTCGTAGAGGTCCTTGTCGATCGGCTCGGCGGGCTCGATCTTGTTCTTGACGCCGTCCAGGCCCGCGAGGAGGAGGGCCGAGAAGGCCAGGTACGGGTTGGAGGACGGGTCCGGGGCGCGGAACTCGACGCGCTTGGCCTTCGGGTTGGAGCCCGTGATCGGGATGCGCATGGCCGCGGAGCGGTTGCGCTGCGAGTAGACCATGTTCACCGGGGCCTCGAAGCCGGGGACCAGGCGGTGGTACGAGTTCACCGTCGGGTTGGTGAAGGCGAGGAGCGACGGGGCGTGCTTGAGGATGCCGCCGATGTAGTAGCGGGCGGTGTCCGAGAGGCCCGCGTAGCCCTGCTCGTCGTAGAAGAGCGGGGAGCCGCCCGACCACAGCGACTGGTGGACGTGCATGCCGGAGCCGTTGTCACCGAAGATCGGCTTGGGCATGAAGGTCGCGGTCTTGCCGTTGCGCCAGGCGACGTTCTTCACGATGTACTTGAAGAGCATCAGGTCGTCGGCGGCGGCGAGCAGCGTGTTGAACTTGTAGTTGATCTCCGCCTGGCCGGCCGTGCCGACCTCGTGGTGCTGGCGCTCGACCTGGAGGCCGTTCTTGTCCAGCTCCAGGGAGATCTCGGCGCGCAGGTCGGCGAAGTGGTCGACCGGCGGGGCCGGGAAGTAGCCGCCCTTGTAGCGGACCTTGTAGCCGCGGTTGTCCTCCGTCGAGCCGGTGTTCCAGGCGCCCGCCTCGGAGTCGATGTGGTAGAAGCTCTCGTTCGCCGTGGTGTTGAAGCGCACCGAGTCGAAGACGTAGAACTCGGCCTCGGGGCCGAAGTACGCGGTGTCGGCGATGCCGGTGGAGGCGAGGTAGGCCTCGGCCTTCTTGGCGATGTTGCGCGGGTCGCGGCTGTAGGCCTCGCCGGTCACCGGGTCGTGGATGAAGAAGTTGACGTTCAGCGTCTTGTCCCGGCGGAACGGGTCGAGGCGGGCCGTCGTCAGGTCGGGCACGAGCGCCATGTCGGACTCGTGGATCGCCTGGAAGCCGCGGATCGACGAGCCGTCGAACATCAGCTGCTCGGCTGGGTCGAACGCCGCTGCGGGCACCGTGAAGTGCTGCATCACACCCGGCAGGTCGCAGAAGCGGACGTCGACGAACTTCACGTCCTCGTCTGCGATGAACTTCTTGGCGTCGTCGGCGTTCTGGAACATCCAGCTCCTCCTACTCCCGGTCCGGGGTGGAGCCGGGGATGTGTCGCTCTTGGTGCGGCCAGTGCGGTGGCACACGCTGGTCCTGACCATAGGGACGGGCCATTTCTCAAGGATGACCCATTTGTTTCGTTGAAGTTAACCGGCGCGGGCGTGAGCGGCATCTCAGTCGGCCGTCGCGGACCCCGCGAGAGGGCCGCGAGAGGGCCGTGAGAGGCCCCGTGAGTGGGGGCGTGAGGGGTGCGCGAGGCCCGGGCGGCAGGGGCTTCGTGGCCGGGTTTGTGGCCGGGCCCGCAGCCGGGGCGCAAGCGGGGCCCAGTACCGTGGACGGGTGGACGACAACAGGCGAGTCATCGGATCGTGGCTGTCCGGCCCCCGGCAGGCGGCCGAGGACATGGGCGCCGACTTCGGTTACCGGGGTGAGCGGCTGGGACTGCCCGAGAGCGGCCCCGGCTCGATCGCGCCGGGCGGCCGCCGTCTCGGCGCGATCGTCATCGACTGGGGCCTGTGCATGCTCATCGCGTACGGGCTCCTCGCGCGGGGCGACAGCCAGGCGGCGGGCAACTGGGCGCTCGGCGTCTTCCTCGTACTCCAGGTGCTGACCGTGGGCACGGTCGGCTCGACGCCCGGCAAGCGGCTTCTCGGGCTGCGGGTGGTCGGCGAGGACCGGGGACGGCTCGGCTTCGGCCGTGCGGCCGTGCGGAGTGTGCTGCTGTGCCTGGCCGTCCCGGCGCTGATCTGGGACCGGGACGGGCGCGGGCTGCATGACCGGATGGGCCGCGCGGTTCAGGTTCGGATCTAGGCGCGCGGCTCATCTGGACCTAGGTGCCCGTATACGGCGGATGCCCGTATACGGCGGAGGGGGGGGGGGGCCCCCCCCCCGGGGGGGGGCCCCCCGCCACCCGGCGCGGCATAGGCCAGTTCCTGGACATCGGCAGCGGCATCCCGGCCGTCGACGCCACCCACGAGGTC
>NZ_JBTVYK010000018.1:0-101492 GCF_054788135.1 Streptomyces sp. O3 | reverse complement strand
AAGCCGTCGCCCGTGCTGGTGAAGGTCCACAGGGCCGTCTTGTACCGGCCGTCGGCCTGCTTGCCGTTGTTGTACAGCACGGCGATGTCGTCCTTGCCGTCACCGTCGAAATCACCGGCGACGGGCTTGCTGCTCGCCCAGTTCCAGCTGAAGCCGGCGGCGGTGCTGTCCCAGACGCGGACCGGGTTGGTGAAATCGTCACCGGTGCTGGTGAAGGTCCACAGGCCGGTCCGGTAGCGGCCGTCGGCCTGCCTGCCGTTGTTGTACAGCACGGCGACATCGTCCTTGCCGTCACCGTCGAAGTCACCGTGCACGGGCTTGCTGCTCGCCCAGGTCCAGCTGCTGCCGAAATCGGCGATGTTGTCCCACTTCTTCACCGGGTTGCCGAAGTCGGCGCCGGTGCTGTTGAAGGTCCACAGACCGGTGTGCCTGCGGCCGTCCTCGGCGGTCCCGTAGTCGTAGAGCACGCCGACGTCGTCCGCGCCGTCGCCGTTGAAGTCAGTGGTGCTCGGCCTGTTGACCGTGTCGTCGATCCAGTCGGCGATGTCGTCGGTGCGGGTGTTGACGGCGCCGGTGCGGGTCGCGTCGACGCCGAAGCATCCGCCCTGCCAGGAGCGGCTGTTGACGGCGACGAGTTCTGGTGTGCCGTTGACCGTGCGCAGGGCGGGCCCGCCGGCGTCGCCCGGACAGACGGCCGCGCCGTCCTTGCCCGTGATGTTCAGGTCGGCGCCGACCGGGGCGGCGTCGACGGTGAAGGCGCCGGTGTGCAGGCTCAGCGGCGCCCACTCGTCCTTGGTGCGGCCGTAGCCCGCCACGGTGAGCGTGTCGCCGGCCGCGGGCGGGGTGTCGGCGAGCCGGACGGGGGCGATGTCGTTCACCGGTGCGGAGAGCCGGGCGAGGACGAGGTCACGGTCGGCGCGGGGAACGAGTTCGACCACGTCGCGGACGGCGCCCTCGGTGGTGGTCAGGTCGGTGCGGCCGATGGTGGCGGTGGTGGCCTGAGCGGGCTTGCCCGCGGAGACCCCGGTGGGGTCGTCGGCGAAGCAGGCAGCGGAAGTGGCGATCCACATCGGCGCTATCAGCACGCCGGAACAGCCGCGGTCATGCTCGCCCAGGGTGAGCTGAGCGGTGTAGGCGTGGGTGGTGTCGGCAGCGTCCGATGCGGGGCCGGTCACGGCGGCCGCGGGTGCGGCGCTCAGCGCGAGAGGGCTCACTGTCAGGGCAGCGGCCAGCGCGGCGAGGCGCACGGGGCTGTTGTGTCGCATGAGTGGGTTCCTTGAGTGGCGGATCCGTCAGGATTCAGAATTCGGGGGCGGCGGTGACGCGCGTGGCGCCCCCAGGGGGCTACTTGGTGGTCCGGATCTCGACCAGGACGTGCTCCCGGCCGTCAACGGACTCGCCGACTCCCTCCCAGGTCTCCGCGGGGATGTCGTACTCGGCCTGGTCACCCTCGGCGGTCATTTTGAGGTGGGTGTTGTCGGAATCGTCGGTCCGCACCCCGTGCACCGAGTCGAGCTCCAAGGTCAGGAAGCCCTCCTCGCCGGTGACCTTGAAGCACACGTCCTCCCGGTCGCGGGCGAGGAACCTCAGGAGGTTCGCCTCGCTCGCGCAGTCGGCCAGCACGATGTGGCCGTCGCCGCGCTTGAGGAGGAAGCCCTGTTCCGCCAGAATCTTGTCGGCCTGCGGGTAGTTGTAGTCCTCGACGGCATATCCGGGCGCCTCGTCGGCGACGGGTTCGGCGGTGGCGCCGGCGGGCTGGCCCCCGGCCAGCACGGCCCATGCCAGGGCGCCGACGGCGGTCGCGGTGCCCAGAACGCGCGCCAGCGCGCTGCGTGGATTCATCACAGTCCTCCTGGAAATTGACAGTCGGCGGAAGCCGAATGAAGAAAGAAGAGAGAAGAGCGTCACGGCCCCAGCGTGACGTTGAACTCGATGACCTGGGTCTTGGGGGACATCGGCCCGGAGTCGCCGACGACGTCGTCGATGAACGAACCGACGTTGTCGCTCCACCAGTCCGTGTACCCGATGACGGGCGGGTGGGTCGCGGACTCGATGTCCGACTCGTTGAACGCGGTGTACCGCCACACCACGGAGCCGTCCGCGTTCTCGCGGATGGGAGTCATCCTGACGTAGTGCGAGCCCAGGAACGTGTACGCCAGGTTTCCGGTGAGCCCGGCCGTGGAGAGGGTCCCGTAGTCCTGGATGTACTTCCCCGCCCCCTCGAAGCCGCTGAGCGAGTAGTCGTACAGGTAGGTGTGGCCCAGCTCGTAGTTCCCGGTCCGCGTGCGGTCGGCGAAGTAGTCGATCGTCTCCTTCGTGTTCTTGTGATCACGGTAGATGCCGGTGAACTCGTCGTCCGGGCCGAAGCACTGCGAGTCGGGGCCGCCCCCGGTGAGCCAGCTCCACCCCAGCTCCCACGGGTTGGTGTCGTTGTCGGACGGGATGGGGTCGCCGAACGGCGTCAGACAGCTCTCGGCGCCCTCCGGGAGGCCGTTCTCCTCGGGCTTGATGGGAACGGTCGCGTTGTCCAGGGCGTTCTGGGCCGCCTCGCGTATCGCGGCCACGATGACGAGGACCTTGGCCTCAAGCGCTGCTTGGGCGGCGGCGGCAGCGTCCTTCCCCGCGTCGAGCGCCGCCCGCCGGGCAGCCGTCGCCGAGGACCGGGCGTCCGCGGCGTAGGACGCGGCGATCCCGGCGGACCGCACGGCCCGCGTCGCCGCCTGCCGCGCCACGCCGCTCGCCTGACGGGCCGCGGCGGCCGCCTTGCGTGCGGTCTCAGCCGACCGTGCGGCGTCGGCCGCGGACGCTTCGGCGGCCGCGGCGTTGTCGCGTGCCTTCTGCGCGGACTGCCTGGCGTCGTCCGCGTAGCCGTCGGCGCGTTTGGCCCACTCGGTCGCTTCGGCAGCGGCCTGCCGTGCGATGGCCGCCGCCTCGGAGGCCCGAGCCGCGTCCTCCTGCGCGTCCGCGGCGATCTTGGCGGCGCGTGCGATCGCCGCCTGGATCGCGCTGATGTGCGTGGCGTGATCGTGGTCGAGCCGCGCGAAGTGGTGCTGCGTGGTTCCGATGAACCGGCGCAGCATGTGGGTGTCGCCCTCAAGCGCGACCTTGGCCGCCGCCTGGACGTAGGGGCCTCCGTTCGCCAGGAGGGTGGTGGCCGCCACCCGGTCGTCCTCGCGGACGGCCGCGGCGCGTTCGACGTGCAGGAAGGTGTGCAGGGCCTCGGCGGTTCCCGCGTCCAGCGCGGCCTCGGCCTTGCGCCGCACCGCGGGGCCGGTGGAGTCGTCGGCCAGGAGCGTGGTGACCTCGACCTGGTTGTCCTCCTTGGCCGCCTCGACCGCACCGCCCTCGAGGAACGCCTTGATCTTGGCGGGGTCCTCGGTCTTCAGGACCTCCGCGGCCGCCTTGGCCACGTTCGCCGTCGACACCGCGGCGATCGCCGCGACGTTCTCGGCGTTGTCCTGCCGCAGTGCGATGACGCGGTCGGCCTCGATCCAGTGGACGACGTCCTCGTCCGAACCGGCCAGCGCGAACTCCGCGGCCTCCCGAGTCCAGGTACCCGACCGGTCGATGAGCTGAACCGCCGCCTTACGCCCGGCCACCACCGCCTCGGCGGTCTTTCCGCCCTGCAGCGCCGACTCCGCAGAGCTGATGAGCCCCCGGATCTCCTCGGACAGGCGGGCTTCCTGCGTCCGCTCCCGGTTGACCCGTTCGAGCTCGCCGGTCTCCTCGCTCGCCGCGAGCCGCGCCGCCTCGATCGCCTCGTCGGTCTCCTCGGCCAGTCTGGCGGTCTCGGCCTCGCGAGCCGCCTGCTCGACCTCACGTGCCTTGACGACCGCGTCGGCGGCCTTGTTCGCCGCCTCAACGGCGGCCTTGGCGGCGGTCGTGGACCGGTTGGCGTAGTCGACCGACTCACCCGCGTGGTCGGCCGCTTCCTCGGCGGCCGCCGCCGCCTTCTCCGCGTGATCGGCGGCGCTGTTGGCCGCGTCCCGCGCCAGACGGGCCGCGGCGGCCGACTGCCCGGCCAAGGACCGCGACCTCGCCGCGGCCTGAGTCGCCCTGGCCGCGGCGGCCTCCGCCACAGCGGCGGCCTGCCGCGCGGCGGCGGACTCGGACTTCGCCGCACCGGCGGCCACCGCCGCGTCGGCCGACGCACGAGCGGCGGCGGCCGCGTTGACCGCCGAGCTGGCGGCGGCCTCGCCCGCCCGATCAGCCTGGACGGCCGCCACCGCCGCGACCTCGGCCTTCAAAGCCACCGAACGCACGAAGTTGACCATCGTCTTGGCGGCCTGCGCCGCCGCCCTGGCCGCGGACGCCTGCGACGCGTCCTTGGAAGCGGCGATCGCGGCACGATACGCACGCGCCGCAGCCCGCCCCGCCGACGCCGCCGCCGCGGCAGCCGCCTGCGCCGCCGCCACCGCACGCCGCGAAGCGGCCTGCGCCGTCCGCGAGGCCGACACCGCCGTCGACGCGGCCGCGGCCGCGCCCCTGGCCGCCTGCGCCGCCTTGTTCGCCGCCCTCGCCGAAAGCTGGACATCCTGCTCGGCGGCCTCGGCCTCGGCCTTGGCCTCCAGCGCCGCCGCCTTCGCCTTCTGGGCGGCCTCGACCGCCTGCGCGGACAGCTCAACGGCCTCGTCGGTCTTCCGGCCGGCCCGGCGTCCCTCCGACTCCACCGTCTTGACCAGCTGCTGGATCGTCGCCGATTCCTCGTCCCGCGCACGGGCGATGTGCTGACCCGTCTCCAGGAACCACCGGATCGCCCTCGGCGACCCGTCGTCCAGCGCCCGCTCCGCGTACTCACGCACCTGCGGAGACGCCGAGAAGAGCATCGACGTCACCTGCACACGTTCGTCCTCCTCGTGGGCGGTGAACTGCCCGCCGCTGAGGAACGCGCGCAACGCGAAGTCCGAGTCGGCCTCCAGCGCGGCGGCCGCCTCACGCTTCACACCACGCCCACCGTGAGCCATGACCGTGGTCACCGCCACCCTGAGATCCTCACGCACCGCGGTCCGGAAACCGCCCTTCAGGAAAGTCTCGACCGCCGCATCGCCGCCGGACAGCGCCTGACCGATGCCGTCGCGCGTCGACTTGCCCGCCGTGCCCAACGCCTCGAAGAGGGTGAACTTGTTGTCCTCGGCCCGAGCCGCCGGCAACGTCTGGTCGAGGAACGCCGTCACCTCCGCCGCGCTGCCCGCCAGCGCCGCGGCCGCGGCCGTGCGCACGGCCCGACCGCCCGACCTGTACGCCCGGACCGCCTTGGCACGGTCGGTGTCCGGAAGACCAGACCCCTCAGACGTCGCGTTGACGCCCGCCCCGGCCACCGCGTACGCCGGACGGCCCCCGACCGTGACGGCGGACAACGCCGAACCCGCCGCCACCCCGGTGAAAACAGCCAGCATCTGACGCCTGCTGAACACCCTTCGCGAATTTCGTGAGCGCGGTGGCATCACGACTCCCCTCTACTCCACTGGTCCTGACCAGGGCGCGTTCCCGGCCGTCAACCGACTGTCAAGTTCCACATCAAAGACGGATCTTGGACGACGCGTCCAATTCAGAAATCGGACAGAAGCTCGACAACCACGGGAAAAGTACGGTGATCTACACCACGCGCCAGAGCAGTTGCGGCAGTGACGGTCGCGTGCACTTCAGGCGTAGACGCGGCTCGGGACGCGGCGCGCGCCCTGGAGCGCGGCGACGCGGCACGGGCCCGGCAGCTGGTCGGCGCGATGGCGCGGGAGCTCGACGCGCTTTGGTCCTTTCCCGTGGTCTTCGCCGGGTGTCGCAGCGTGCTCCCGAGCGGGCGGCGGCGCGCTGGCTACCGTCCGCGGATGGACACTCTTATCTTCGGCGGCCTGCTCGCCCTCTGGTGGGTGCTGCTCAAGGACCACGGCCGTCCGCTGACGCACCTGCTGTGGTGGGTGCTGCTCGGCGCGGTACTGCTGCTGCTCTCGCACCACATCACCAGCAGCCTGGGCCTCGGACTGAGTTACTGACGTGGCCGCCACGACCGCACCGCTCACGGACCAGGGTCGCCAGGGGGCCCTCAGCCGGGTCCAGTACTGGTTCGCCTGCTTCTTCGCCGCCGGCTGGACCGGCATCGTGTGCGCCGGACTCGGCGTGCAGTTCATCAGCTGGGACTATCCCTGCCCGCTCTGCATGATCCAGCGCATGTTCATGCTGCTCGCCGCGCTCGGCGCCGCGTACATCGTCCGCAGAGGGCTGACCGGCGCGGTCACCGGGCGCGACTACATGATGGGCTGGGGGCTCGCCCTGGTCGCCTGCATCGGCGGCGGCTTCGCGTCCTGGCGGCAGACCATGCTGCACATTCTGCCGGGCGATCCGGGGTACGGGGACCCGGTGCTCGGCCTGCATATGTACGTGTGGGCGTGGATCCTGTTCATGGCCTCCGTAGTGGCCGTCGGCGTCGTCCTCGCCTTCGCCCACCGCACGGCCGCGGACACAGTGCCGACCACCGGGCTCCACCGCCTGATCGGCCGGGCGGTGCTCTGGCTCATCGGCCTGGTGATCGCGGTGAACCTGGTCGCGGTCTTCTGCCTGGAGGGCTTCCACTGGTTCCTGCCGGACGACCCGACCCGGTACGAGCTCTTCTACCAGCTGGGCATCCTGGACTGACGGGGCGCACCCACGGCACCCATGACGCACAGAGGGCAATCGTGTCGCACGCCGACTTACCGTGTACGACATGAGCAACGATGAGTGCGACACCAGATCACGGTTCGCGACTTGCAGCGCAACGCCGCAGCCGTACTGAAGCGCCTCGACCACGAGAACGGCAGCCCAGACAGCCCAGGTCAAGCGCGAACCCGCCAGCCCCGACGGAGACGCCGCCAGCGACGCCCTGCACGCACTGCGCGCACTTGAGGGAGACCGGTGACACTGATCTACCTGACAGCGCCCTCATCCGCCTGCGCCCTAGCGTCTTCGGCAAGGCCGGGCAGCTCCCGCGCACCAGACGCCTGCGCTCACTCGACGCTCTGCACTGCGCCGCCGCGATGAGCCTGGGAAAGGCGCTCACAGCATTTGTGGCCTACGACCACCGGCTCGTCGAGTGCGCCCGGTCGCTGCACCTGCCAGCCGTGAGCCCTGGAGCATCTGACGGTCAGACGTGAGAGCGGTCGGCACCCGCCCCGCCATGCCGACTCGACGACGGTGCGGCGTTCGGCAGGTCCCTCTCGCCCACCACGTCAGGCCCGCTCGTCTCGCCCGTCAGCTCGAAGCCGAGCCCCCGGTAGAACTCCTCGGGCCCGCCCTCGCCCTGCCTCCAGGTGACGGTGATCCGCGTACCGCCCCGGCGGCGGATCTCCTCCCCCACTGCCTCCATAGCGAACCGGCCGTATCCCCTGCCCTGGCGGTCGGCCGCGATGTTCAGCCGCCACACGCCGTCGCGGGGACGGCCGTGAAGGCTGTTCTCCTCGGTGAAGGCGACACCGAAGAACGCCATCACGAACCCGACGACCTCACCGCCGTCCACGATGGCCCGCGGCCAGGCGAGATCCGGGTGCACATACGCCAACGCCAGGGACTCCGCCACCGGCTCGACGAACTTCCGCTGCTCCGGGGCGACCTGGACGCGCAGGACGTCCTCCAGGTTGTCCTCGGCGATCGCCGCCAGGCGAAGCGGGCGGGTCGCCGTCGTTGCGGTTGCCGTTGCCGTTGCCGTTGTCGCTGTCTGCTCACTCACGCGGCCGACCCTAACCGCGCGCGGCCCCGAACGCCGATGATTATTCCGCGCCCGAGTCCGCGTCCGCGTCCGCGTCCGCGTCCGGGTTCGGGTGCGGGTGCGGAGTACGGATGCCGTCGATGATCCGGGTCCACCCATCCGCGCCGCGGCCATCGGCCATGGCTCGGCGGTAGTGCGCCTGCACCGCACGCGGCAGGGCCGTGTCGATGCCCACGGCCTCGCTGGCCGCCTCGATATGGTCCGCCGTGGCGCCCATCATGGCGATGCTGGCGTCCTCCCCCGGATGCTCACCGGCGTCGATCTGTCGGCCGAGGCTGTCCATGCCGTCCGCGGCGACCATGTCGGGGATGGCCCGGAACAGCTGCATCACTTCGGGCAGGAAGGTCTCCGCGGTGATACCGGCGGAACCGACCAGCGCGGTCGCGTGCGTCAGCCCCGACAGCGTCGTGAGGAACACGTCGAGCTGCGCCTGGTACATCAGTTGGGCGCGGCCGGGGTCTTCTCCGAGGAACCGCGGTTCGCCGATGCGGGCGAGTGTCGCACGATGCGCGTCAAAGGCTTCCTCGTCGCCGCTGAAGTACACATACGCGTGGTCGGTGCCGACCATGGGTTCGGGAACCATCACCCCGCCGGTGAGGAACGCCGCCCCGTGCCTGGCGGCCCAGGCCGCGGCCTCGCGGGTGCGGTCCGGGGTGTCGGAGCTGAGATTGGCCAGGGTCCGCCCGGCCAGCGATGCCGTCACATCGTCCCGGCCGTCCAGGATGTCCCACATCGCCTGGTAGTCGGTCAGGCTGAGGATGATCAGATCGCTGGCCGCCAGGGCTTCGGACGGCGTCGCGGCGAGGCGCGCCCCGGCCGCGACGACGCTTTCGGCGCGGCTGGGGGTGCGGTTCCACACGGTGACCGGGTGCCCGGCCTTCAACAGGGCTCGGGCCATCGCCTGGCCCATCGGCCCCAGGCCGAGCACGGTGACGGATGCGCGAGTAGACATGTGTGAATCTCCTTGGAGAAGCCGGAACTTGATACCGCGTCGCTTGCGGATCCAGCCTCTCCACTGCCACCATCAATCGGAAGTACCCACTAAATAGTGGGGTACGTACCAGTTGGTAAGTACCCCGTGCCCCGAAACCGGACGAGGTGCGTATGCCTGACCGTCGCGGCCCCTACATCTGCGGGATCGACGCCGCACTGGACGTCGTGAGCGGAAAGTGGAAGGGCCTGGTCCTCTGGGAGTTGCACACCCATGGCACCCTCCGCTTCGCCGAACTCCGCCGGGCGCTCCCCGGAGTGAGCGAGAAGATGCTCACCCAGCACCTCCGCCAGATGGAAGAGGACGACCTCATCCACCGCGAGGTCTACGCGGAAGTACCGCCGAAGGTCGAGTACTCCCTCACGGAAGCGGGCGCCGCACTCAACGAAGCCCTGCGCCCCCTCGGCGACTGGGGACAGGAACGGCTCCGCCGAAACGGCCTCGAAGTCACGGCCCCCGCCTGAACGGCCCCGGCGCCCGCCTGGCGGCAAGGCGGCGAGGCGGCCTTACGTGCGAGTCGGCGGCCGTCACAAGCGAGACGGAACGACACCAGAAACTTACCTGTTAAAGATCTCCAGCAACGAGCCCTCCGTTGCTACCTCGAGGAGGGTAACGAGGACGAACACGAGAAGCACTCCGAGGGCAACGGCCCAGCCGGTTCCGAGCTCGCCTTCATCTGTGGATACTTTCTCACCGGTGGTGAGGTTCATTACGTTCTGCCGCGCCTTTCCGGGGTGGGTCACTTCGACCCAGTCGCCGTTGGACAGCGAGCCTTTGTGTTTCTCACCGCGGAGCTCGACGGGAACGAGAGGCAGCTTGGTGCCGTCGTCGCTTCGCTGCTCGACTCGGAAGGTGATGACGGTCAGCGGCGTCTTGCGCAGGCGTGGTTCTTGGCGTTGCTGGAGGCAGGTGATCTGGCCCACGACGCCGGTGCCGCTTGGTTGACGGGCCAGCGGCGGGGTGTCGCCCTGGCCGGGGCGGGTAGACGGATGCTGACCTGCGGGCGGGGTGGTGGACTGGCGCAGCCGCGCCAGCGCTTTCCGTGCCGAGGCGTTACCGCGGTCTGCGGCGTCGGCGTAGAACTTCAAAGCAGCGCTGGCGTCGCCGCGCCTTTCGGCGATGCGTCCCAGACCGGCAAGTGCTCGATCATGACCCGGCCGGGAGAGCAGGCAGCCGTTGAATCTCGCTTCCGCGTCCGCGAGGTCCCCGCCGACGAGCGCGACCATCCCCAGTCCGTACAGGCCCTCTGCCGCATGTGCGGAGTGGTCGGTGAGCTGGGCGAACAACGGTTTCGCCTCGGCATATCTCTTCTGGTGGAACAGCGTCCGGGCCTTGACGAGCACCTCGTCCAAAGTGCCGGAAATACCGTCTTCCGCGACCATGTGAACCTCGCTCAGAGCAACCGGCTAGGCCACGTCATTGTCCGTGGGGGAACCTAGGGGCCGGAATATCGTCAATATCGTCGTCGAACCCGCTGCCCGGTATCTGCCCGTAACCGCAGACGGGTATCTGAGGTTCACCGAATCCACTACCGGGTATCGAGTCGGACGCTGCCTCAGACGCCGACTCCAGCAGGTCGGGTCCGGCGCCGGCGATGTGGCCGAACTCCTCATGGAGCTCACCGAGGTCCTCCCCGCGGGGCTCGGGATACGGGGTGTGGGGCTGATAGAGGACAGTCAGGGCAATTCCCGTCAACAATCCACTAATTTGCCCGCCTCCGATCACGTAGCCCGCACTCAAGGGGACAAGGATTTCCTTGACGAGATCGTACCCTGGATCGTCAGGGCCGTTCTGGTCTGGAATGAAGAACGCCTCCTTGGGCATGCCGTTGTCGTCGGTGCTGACTCTGACGTAACCAAGCGGCTGCTCAGAAACTTGCCCTATACCCTTGGCGGTCACGTGGTAGGTGGGCGATTCAGACGATCCAGATATCTGTATGACATCGACCGTGGAATCACCGTAGCCAGCGCTTTCGATGGCATCCGCGAACGAGGACTCAAGGCACTGCTCGAAATGCGCGAAGAATTCGTGTGATGTTTGTGGCGCCATGGAGTTGCCACATCCCTAAGCAGGCCAAGCTCCTAGGCAGGGCCGGGGCCGTCGAACCCACCGAACCCACCGAACCCACCTGCGCCCATGTCCCCAGATCCGCCATCGACATCGGAACAGTCGGTGGCCGCGAAACCAGAGGTAGGATCGAACATCGCGGCACCTGTCATGTCTACTGGCATGTCCGGGAAAAGGTCTGCCCCGAGGTCCGAGTCGATATGAAGATCCGCAGCGTCCCGGCCCGGCGTCAAGTCGATACCAGTCGATTCTGCCGAGGTGCCGGAGTCCAGCAGATCTGCCCCCACGCCGCCACCGCCATCGATGTGAAGATCCGCAGCCCCAGAACCCGGATCACTGATGCGGATGCCAGACACGTCGAACTGCGCACCAAGATCCGCTTCCGGGCTGCTGTCACCGGTGTCTTGCCCCACCGTGCTCGCCACCAGATTCGCGGCCACCCCGTAGGGATCACCTTGCAAGGCGTCGAGCACCGCGTCCTGCAAATCCGGGTCAGGTTCGCCCGGCGGATCCGGACCTTCGACACGCGGCCTGTTGGACGGGCCGAACGCTGACTTGAATGACTGGGACCAGGGGTGGCTTCCTTGACCCATCACTACTCCGCCTCCACGCCCCCACGGACACAATTTCCATCCCCGCGCGACAGACTTACTACTAAAAATGAGCCTTGGGAACGGTTACTGTCAAGCATTGAAGATCCACTGCCGTGAAGTCGCTGGTAGCGGGGCGCATGCTGGGCGGCCGCCGCGACGGCGCCCCGGAACAGCTCAGCCCGACCTTGACCGTGCCCGGCGGCCACCAGCGCCTGCCGCCGCTTCAGCGCCAGGCGCTGGTACTGCGCTGCTACACAGATCTGCCGGTGGTGCGCCACGGGCGAGATCCGTCAGGTGGTGAGGGTGGCGTAGGCAGCGGTGGTGGTGTGGGGGAAGGCGGCCCACATGCGGGTGCCGGTGGTGGGGGCCGGGGCGGGGCCGTAGCCCCACTCGCCCGCGCAGGTGCGCACCAGGCAGGCCAGCAGCCGCAGACTGGCCCGGCGGCGCGCCTCGCAGTGCGCGGCCAGGCGGGGGTTGGCGTGGCGGGGATGGTCGTCGTACAGAGTGATCCGCAGGACCTCGCCGCGGTAGCGCAGGCAGAGGTAGACCTCGGGTGCGGCGGGGCCGGGGGTGCTTCCGCTGAACTTGCAGGCCGTGGCCGTCAGTTCGCCGACCACCTGGACGGCCGGGTCGGCCAGCTCGTGCAGGCCGTGCGCCTGGAGCAGGGTACGCGCCGTCACCCTGGCGATCGACGGAGTCACCAACACCGCGGGCAGCGTGAGGCTATAGGCCAGGGTCTCGGGCGTCGGCGCGACAGGATCCCGCACAGGCGGCGGACAGACGGTCACCCCGCCTCCGGGTACGGCGGGCGCGGCGGCCACGGCGGGCGGGTTGACGTTGAACTCAGACATGACGGACTCCCGTGCGGTGAGCAGTGATTGAGGTCCCACGCGTCAGCGGTCGGTGGCCTGTCTCCCTGGACACGGGACGCCCACCCCCAGGGCAAGGGGAAGCAGGGCACACCCGTGCGATGTGCTTCCACCACGCGATGCGTGAGTGTTGCACTACCGACTGTAGGGCATCACGGGCCCAAATTGGCCCCTGCTGGGGTAACTAGTAGCCCGATGGCAGACTGTCTGCCGTAACGAAGGGAGGGCCATGGCCGCAAGGACGTCACCGACGCAACGACAGAGGAGGCTCGGGGCCGAGATTCGTAAGTTGCGTGTGGCAGCTGACATTTCAGCTGAATACGCCGCTGGGCTGCTGGGAGTTGACCGCAGCAAGATCTCCGGCATTGAGTCCGGCAATCGCGCGATCAGCCCCGAACGGGTACGCACTCTGGCCTGCAACTGCGCGTGCCCCGACACGAAGTACGTCGAAGCGCTGGTCGACATGGCGAGGCCGAGCCCGCGTGGGTGGTGGGAGCGATACCGGGGCAGTCTGCCCAGCGGGCACCTGGATATCGCCGAGCTGGAGTGGCACGCGGTACGGATGCGCTTGGCCCACTCCGTGCACGTACCCGGACTCCTTCAGACCAGCGATCACGCGACTGCGGTCTTCCGCGTCGGAGTCCCCCAACTCCCGGAACACGAGATCGCTCTGCGCGTCGCCCACCGACTGGAGCGCCAGCAGGTACTGGATCGCGAGAACCCTCCCGAGTACGTGGCCATACTTCACGAAGCGGCACTGCGCATGCAGTTCGGTGGGCGGAAAGTCACTCGTGCCCAGCTAGAACACTTGCTCAAGATGTCCGAGCGCGACAACGTACGGGTGCACGTCATCCCGTTCGAGGCTGGAGCGTTCCCCGGAGCAGGTCAGAACGTGATCTACGCCGACGGACCCGTGCCACAGCTCGATACCGCCCAGGTCGACAGCACGCATGGTCCGGACTTCCTACACCAGGAAGCCCAGTTGTCGAAGTACCGAGGCCAACTGGACTGGATGGAACGCCTCGCCCTGCCGCGCACCGAATCACGCGACTGCATTCGTGCCGTCGCCCAACAACTGTGAGGACGCTCAGATGACCGACATCACGTGGGAAGAACCGTTCTGCGCTGAAGGCTCAGCCTGCTTCCGGCTCGGCACGGACACCGACGGCAACGCCTATATCGCCGTCGCCGGGCAGGAGGACCGCTACCTCACCGACACCCAAGACGCCCTGCGCACCATGATCCGCGACATCAAGGCAGGCAAAGCCGACCACCTGCTCTGAGGACCCGGCCGGGCCACCACCCGCGCCCCGTCACCCGTCAGGGCCGGACGGCGTCAACATCGCATGTGTCCAGCGGTGTTGTCACCGCTTCGGGCTTCCGCCCAGTCTTGTAGACCACGGTGAGGTAGCAGCGGGACACCAGGCTGGTGCTCGGGCCACGCCAGAGGCTTCCCGAGTCCTCGTACTCTTCGGCGAACGAGGTGACGATCACCAGTGACTCGCCGTCGGTCCGCGTGTAGGAGACCGTGCGACTGTCCGTGCCGTACTCCCGCACGATACGCGTCGTACGCTCCTTGCCGGGGTAGTCGTTGCGTGCCGTCCAGTCCACGAGGTCACGTGCGTAGGGGCGGGGCATGTCCTGTATGCGTTCGATGGCCGTCTGTTTGTTGCGCTCGGCCGCACGGTCTTGCCGGTAGAACCACAACCAGATGCCGCCTACAGCGAGTACGGGAATCAGCATCAAGGCTATGACGGCGATGATGCAGCCCCAGGACCGTGCGTCGTCACTCCTTGGCGTCTGGTCGGGTTCCAGAGGCGGGTCCGGTGGCGGCCTGTCGGTGAGCGCTGTCTCGGGAACACCCTGCCAAGACTTCCGCGCCCTGACCTGCCGTGTGACCGACCACCAGTTACGCGCCCGGGACCGTGCCCCGCTGGTAGGCGGGACACGGTCGTGGAAAGGGTCGGCCGGGTTCAACGTGCTCGTGCTCCCAACGTCTTCAGGGACGGAGGCCCGAGCGTCATGAACGCTGTGGCGTAAGCGCTGGTGCCGGTCTTGTTCGGGTGGTAGCTCTCCCGGCTGAAGCAGGTTTCTCCCCAGAACCACCAGCACTTCGCGCGTTCGTCGCCGTGGTGGAAGTCGCCGTCACCGTTCGGCCCGGAAACGATGCCGTTGATTCCCTCTGGGGAGTCGCAGAGACGTTTCCCGTCGAACGCGGACTGCGGGGAACGGTAACGCACGCCTTCTGCACTCATGGACATAGCGAGTTCGCGCTGTTTGTCCTCGAAGTACTCGGCCATCCTGTTCAGGATGACGCGCTGGGACGCGCTTACGGCAGTCTGGCATGCCTCGGTACGGCTGAACAGCAGTGGGTAGCCCATGAGAGCGATCGTTGCGTTCGGCGCCTGCTTGTGGATCGCCTCCAGCACGTCCTTGGCACCTGTCGTGTTCGTATCGCCGAACACCGCCAGGTCGATGTCCGCCTTCATTGATGCTTCTGAGGGACACCCGGAGATAACACAGTCAGTGATCTTCTGATCAAACTGTGCGTCGTTTCCACCGATGGTGAGCATGACCAAGGTGGTGTCATCGCTGAGTACCCCGGATTGGAGCTGGGGGTATTCATGGAAGAGACCGTCGGTCCCCCAGTTGGGGTTGTAGGTGTTCATCTGCCATGCCTTGGCTCCGGAGCAGGCGATGAACTGGAAGTCCAGCGCGGAGTCATAGCGGTCCGCCATAGCGCCGACCGTATCGGCCTGGCCCGGCAGCGTCACCTTGCGCGGCCAGGCGTTCTCACTGCGGCGGCAGGCGTTCCAGCTTTCCTCGCCGTGGTCGCGGTCGCTGGCCTTGTTGTAGTCGCCCGCTCCCTCACCGGAGGTGTAGGAGTCGCCCATGGCGACGACGATGTCTTTGGGCTTGCCGGGCAAGGGCTGGAAGGCGACGGCGTCCCATGCGATGTTGTCGTCGGCGGTGCCGTCGGCGGTGCTGTTGGTCAGCTCCACGCGCGGAGTGCCGGTGAACTGGTAGACGCCGAGATCGACCCAGGTGTTCTTGCTGTAGTGGGTGTTCAGGTAGCGGTCTCGGTCACCGCCCTTCACTCCCCTGATCACGTAGTGGGCCTGCTGGGTGCGGGCCCCGGTGTCGGGAAGGTGAACGAAGACCCGCGCCCACTTGTTGAGGCTCTGGCCCAGCGTCCAGGTGCCCTTGACGGTCATCCGGCCTCCCGCGCCGCCGAGGCGCTGGTAGTCGCGGGTGTGCGCGTACCAGAAGTGGCCTTCGTAACCACCGCCGATCTGGCGCAGATCACCCTTGGCCTCATACTCGCCCTCCTGGTCCTGGTAGAACGTGAACCCGAAAGTACCGGCCGACTGGACAGAACCGCACCTGGACCAGGTCGCCGTCCCCGCCGGTACCGATTCCACGACGAGCGCCCCGGACGGCAGATCACTGCCGGTTCCGGTGTCGCCCTTGCAGGTGGGTTCGCCGTACTTGAGGCGGTAGCCGCGTCCCGGCTCCTGACGTTCAGTCACGTACTTGATGTTCTCGTGCCCGCACGTCCGGTCGCAGTCCTCCTTCCACACCGTGTTGGGGTTGGTGTACCAGTACTGGGTGTAGCACGCTTCCGTCTTGCAGTCGGGCGGGCTGCCCGCGTCGCAGCCGTTGGAGTCGTTGCAGAACGTGTCGAGAGGCGGCTTGATCTCGGACCGCATCTCGTTGGTGAGCCACCAGGCGGGGCGGAACCCGGCCGAGGCGAACCCGGACTCGCCGGGCCAGTCCTGACGGCCGGAGGTGGAGTAGGAGTACCCGGCATCGATGGACCAGGCCGAGAAGCCCAGCGCCTTCTCCTCATAGGGCCAGTCCTGCGGGTGCGCCGCGTCGCGGTTGGCGTCCGGGTTCAGGCTGGTGTCCAGGAACGGGCGCCGGTTCGGCGGGTAGAGGGGGTTGGCCGGGTTGTTGTACCAGCCCAGCCCCCACGGGTCACTGGGAGGCCCGGCCGGGTTGAAGCCGAGGTTGTAGTTCCACAACGCGGTGAACCAGTTCTCCGGCTTGGACGGGTCGTCGTCGTTGACCGTGACCTTCTGGCCCTCGGTGTGGATCTCGTTCCACTTGTCCGCGAGGATGTACATGGAAGCGGCGATGTTCACGGTGTAGTCCAGGGCGACGGCCCGCTGCACCTTCGGGTTCAGGCCCGTCTCATGGGGCTTCTCATAGCCTGCGAGGCGCATGCCGTCGGTGACCTGGCCGACGCCGTAGCCGCAGTCGGCCTTGTCCCAGTTGATCTTCCAGTACTCGTCCGACGTTTCACCCTTGTGGCCGTAGAAACCGGCCACGGCGGCGAGCGGGTTGCCCATCTGGCCGGGAATCGTGCCGCGCTCGGCCTGCCACAGGTTCGACTCCTGGGCCAGGACCCCGAGCAAGACGTTGGCTGGGATGCGTCCGCCGCCTTCGAGCCTGGGGGCGGGGAACAGGCCCTGCGGGTCGATCGTGCCGAGCCCGATCTGCGTCCGCCAGCCGCCCTGGTCGACCAGCCCGGCGCGCAGCTTGCCGCGTACGGCCATGTCCACGGCCCACTCGACCTGGTTCGGAGTCGGCTGCAAGGCGAGGCTCTTGCGGTCATTGCGGGGGACGGAACAGCGCCGGTCGGTGTCGACCGGGTTGGTGGAGGACCCAGCGGCCACCAGCTGTACGCGCGCCCCACTGTCCTTCTTCCTGGTGCCGGTGAGGGCAGGAGAGAGCTGCCCGGAACCCGGACCGTCAGCATGCTCCGACGTGACAGGCTGGGTGACCTTCTCGCCCGTCCGGGCCGCCGTAGAGGTGACGGTCAGACGCTCACTGCCGGGCTGATGGCCCTTCTTCCTCGGAGCGGGCTCGGGCACCTGGAAGCTGTCCCGCCCGCTGGCCTTCAGACGCTCCAACCCCGCACGTACCCCAGGAGCAAGGACCGGATCGACAGCGAGACGCCCGTGGCTCGACACATCGGCGTCGACGGGCACGTCGAGCGGAGTGATGCCGGTCCCCTTGGTGCGTGGTGCGCCGGTGGGCTTCCCGGTGAGGAAGACCCGGCCCGAACCTCCCTGTTTCAGGGACAGGTCGCCCAGGTCGCCCGAGGCGACGGAGACCGGGCGGCCCTTCCCCTTCCGCCACAGCTTCGCGTGGGCCGTCCTGCTCCCCTCGCGGTCGAGAAACGCGACCTTCCCCTCACCCACCGCTCGGACCTGGAACGGCGCATGGCCCGTATCGGCGAGGTTCTTCACCTTCCCCGACCGGTTGACGTGCACCAGGTGACGGCCCCGCGCGGCCACCACACCGTCCCTGACGGGCACGGCCGAGGTCACCTGCCCGCGGGCGGTCGTGTCATCCACCGTCTTCCCGGACGTGTCCACGGTGACGAGGCGGCTCTTGCCGCCACGGAAGGCCGTGAACACCGCGGTGCCCGTGTCCGGGTTGCAAGCCGGGTCGAAGTAAGCGAGCGAAGCAGTGAACGCCAGCTTCACCACCTTGCCGGTCTTCACATTGACGACGGCCGCGAACGCCCCACCCCGCATCAGGTCCGGCTTGTTGGTGAACGTACGCGGCGCGTACACGACAGCGGCGTGATCGGCGTCCATGGAGCACTCGTTGCCGATCCACATGCCCGCTCCCATACCGGGCTCGGACAACATGGCCGCCGTCTTCCACGCATACGCCTTGCGCGCATCGGCGGTGAGGATACGCAGGCCCTCACTGTCAGCGGCAGCCGTGACAGCCCGGTCCGGGGACGACTCCCAGCCTCTTCCCAGCGTACTGTCCGGCCTGCTGACCCCAGCTGGGTCGTCTCCCTTCGGCACGGGCGCGGGCCGCACCGGAGGCGTGCCGGTTCCGGGAGCGGCGAGAGCGTAGGCCGGAGGCAGCAGCGAAGCGGCCACAGCGGTCACCGCCACAGCCACCCAACTCCATCTCCCTATTCGATGTCTCAACGGTTCTTCTTCCTTATCGGTGACACACGCGGCCCTGCCGCTCCCGGTGTTCGCCGGGAGCGGCAGGGCCGCGTGGTCAAGCGGGCGTACGATCGATCCTGGTTATCTCGATCCTCGGGTGTACGGGTGTGGGGATGCCGTCGCGAAGGTATTCGCGGAACCGGTCGGCCTCCTTGCGGAACTGCTCCCCCGGTTTGAGTGTTTCGGTGGGGTACGACTCTTCAGCGTCGAAAGCCCCGCCGTCAGCGTCGGTCACCCGCAGATTCACCCAGTACTCGGCAGGTTCGTTCCCGTTGTTCGTGATGACCGTGGTGACCAGAACACCGAGTCTCCTCGGCGCAGCCGCGACTCGTACGTCACGTCTGACCAGGTCCTCTTTACCTACCGCCTCATCAACTGCTGGGAGGTCGTATTCCTTGAACGGCAGGTTGTCCGGTGCCAGCGACGGTGTGGGCGGGGGCGGTTCGGGAGACGGGGAGCCCCGGCGCAGTTCCTCCTCGTCGGGTGCGGTCAGCGGCGGATACACAGGGCCGTTCCCCAGCTTGGCGTCATCCTGGGCTGCTCTGTGTCCCTTGATCCCTGCCATACCGGCTATAACCGCGAGGACGAGCACGGCTACGGTCCCGCAGGCCCATACCAGCCGATGGCCTGCGCGGCGTCGGTGACCAGCCATACCTGACGCTTAGTTGCACCACCCGACACGATTGATACGACTCACGACCATCTTCCCGTCGATCCACATGCGCGAGCGCATCGTCCCGCAGTAGCCGCGCTTCTGGTACACGGGACCGGCGTAGCTGGAGAACCAACCGGAGTTTGTGTCACACCCGTCGGAGGTGTAGTTGCTGCACAACCTGGCCTCCACCTTGTGCCGTTTTCCGGTGTCGTTCCACAAGGTCGCGCAGATCGCCTTGTCGTAGAAGTTCGGCCCGGTCGTCTTCCCCTGCCAGATGTAGACAGTGGCTTTGCGGTTGCTGGGGTACGGCAGGCGCTCCGCGTGCACGAGCGTGGGGTAGCTACTACCGCACACGACACCCGACAGCAGGGCTCGCTGCGGTTTCTGCTCTACGGCCTTCCTCGTCCCCTCCGAGGCCAGGCCAGACACCGGGACGTTCTCCGCGGACACAGTGATGTCGGCGGGAACATCCGGGGCCTCGGCGGCGATGGCCTGCGGCATCGCCGCCACCGCGAGCATGGCGAGCGCGGACGTGGCGAGTGCTGTACGTTTCGCGGTCCTAGTGGCGGACATGACGGGATCCCCTTCCCTGTGGCGGTCAGTGGGCCAGACACAAGAGGGGCGTTGAGATAGCCGCACCGGAAGCTCGACATGACGTTCACTCCCAGGTGGACAGGTAGTTGTACGGCATACGCACTGGCAGCCAGGCCACCAGCCCCTCCCCCTCATGCCACGCCCACCAGGTGTCAGGTCTGAACCTGCGGGCGCGGTAGACACACTAAGCGCACACGTTCGAGCACGCAGAGGAATTCGCCTGTGCACGGCGGGGGTTGGCTGAAACCGTGCAGTGAAGCGGAACCCCGACCAGCACGGCAAAGAGGCTGGTACATCGCGTGTTTTCTGTGTGCCAGCTGTGAAAGTGGCGGAGAAGCCGTGACGAGCCGCCCTGAAGCAAGGGGCTGAATCTACGCGCCCGGCAGCAGCTCTGCCACAAGCAGCTCCCAGCCTTCCGGCTGCCCTATGGGCGACGCGGCGCGCGGCGCATCGCCCACACCGTCGGGCCGTCCCCTGGCAGCCGTACCTCCGCGAGCGCGGTGAAGCCGAAGTGCTCGTAGAAGGGGAGGTTGGACGGCTTCGACGACTCCAGGTACACGGGCAGCCCGGCCGCGTCGGCCTTGGCCAGCCCGGAACGCAGCAAGGCCGCCCCCTGACCCTGGCCCTGGGCGGCCGGGTCGGCGCCGATGACGGCCAGATACCAGTGCGGTTCCTGAGGCGCGTGCTGGGCGGCGGCTTCGACGGTGTCCCGGAACAGCTCGGCCCGGTCGCCGAGGATGTCCCGCAACTCCTGGAGGGTCTCCGCGTCGGGAACGGCCTTGTCCGCAGCCTCCGGAGGCACCCAGAACGCGGCCGCGGCCCCGGCCTCGGCGCGCTCGCACACGCCGTGGCGGACGTACTGCCGGGTGAAAAGCGTGCTGAAGTAACGGCCCAGCGAGGCCTCGCGCGAGGCCTCGTCGGGGAAGAACCAGCACATCATCGGATCGTCGCCGAAAGCACGGGCCAGGATGCGGCTGACCAGCGGCGCGTCATCGATCGTCGCCGTCTTGGACGCGTTCCCCATAGGTATCGACATACAGGTCATTCTGCACCACGGTGATCTTGAGATGAGGTGCGGCCCTGCGAGCCCATACGCGGTTGACCGCCGGGCGATTCGGGGGAACGACTGCGTCCATGCGTACGCACGCACACAATCTGCGAAGTCACAGGTTCTCCGGGATCTCGACCTTGAGCGCCGCAGTGCGTTCGCGCCAGCAGTCGCCCCCTGGATAGCGAGCCGGTGCACCGCCGCCTACACAGCACTACTCACGATCTGTCACTAGGCGCGCGTCTCGCAATGCCCGCGCCACGGGCGGGTGCCGCCCGTCCGCCGCTGGGCCAGGGCACTGCGCCCAGGCGCGGTCGGGGCAGAGCTAGGCTGCGCGGTCTGCGTAGATGGCCGCGCAGCGGGCGAGGTCCGTTAGCCGGTGAGGGTGGTGTAGGCAGCGGTGGTGGTGTGGGGGAAGGCGGCCCACATGCGGGTGCCGGTGGTGGGGGCCGGGGCGGGGCCGTAGCCCCACTCGCCCGCGCAGGTGCGCACCAGGCAGGCCAGCAGCCGCAGACTGGCCCGGCGGCGCGCCTCGCAGTGCGCGGCCAGGCGGGGGTTGGCATGGCGGGGGTGAGCAGGGTACGCGCCGTCACCCTGGCGATCGACGGAGTCACCAGCGCCGCGGGCAGCGTGAGGCTGTAGGCCAAAGTCTCGGGCGTCGGCGCGACAGGATCCTGCACAGGCGGCGGACAGAGAGTCACCACACCCCCAGGCGCACCGGGGTGCACTGGACGTGCCGGACGCGTTGACATGGAACTCAGACATGACGGACTCCCGTGCGGTGAGCGGTACTTGAGGTCCCACGCGTCGACGGTCGGTGGCCTGCCTCCCTGACACGGGCCCACCCCTCCCGGGGAGAGAGGTTCCGGGCAGGCCCGTGCGATGCGCTTCCAACTCCAGCGCGTGCCTTTCTGGTTACCTACTGTAGGGCATGACGGAGTACGTGTACTACCTTTGCGGAAATCGGTTGGTGGACCGATCACTGACCGGCGAGGCAGACTGAACACCGCCGCCAGGCCGGAAGGGAGGGTCATGCCGCCGAGAAGCACGCCGACGGAGCGCCAACGCCGCCTCGGCTCGGAGCTGCGCAAAATGCGCATGGCCGCCGGGATGACAACCGAGTTCGCCGCTGGGCTACTGGGCGTCCCCCGCACCAACATCCCGAACATGGAGTCCGGCCGCTCCGGCATCAGCTCCGAGCGCGTACGCATACTGGCCACCAACTACGGCTGCGCAGACCAGGCGCACATCGAGGCCCTGACCGCCATGGCCGCCGAGCGCGGCAAAGGCTGGTGGGAGCGGTACCGAGGCCAACTCCCGGCCAGTTTCCTGGACATCGCGGAACTGGAGTGGCACGCCAGACGGGTACGCATCGCCCTGACCGTGCACATGCCGGGCCTCCTCCAGACCGAGGAGCACTCCCGAGCCGTGTTCCAGGCCGTCATCCCCCAGCTGCCCGCCACCGAGATCGACGTACGCACAGCTCACCGCATGGACCGCCAGCAGGTACTCGACAAGCCCGACCCGCCCGCCATCGATCTGCTCATCCACGAGGCGGCCCTCCGCATGGAGTTCGGCGGCGGGGCTGTCGCGCGGCGGCAGCTGGAGCACCTTCTGAAGGTGTCCGAGCGCGACACCGTGACTGTGCGGGTCATTCCGTTCAAGGCCGGGAGCTTCCCTGGAGCCGGACAGTCGGTCCTGTACGCCGAAGCCGCCGTACCCTCGCTCGACACCGTGGAGCTGGACAGCACACACGGACCGGAGTTCCTGGACACCGACATACAGCTCCAGAAGTATCGCGCGCAGCTCGAGACGATGGAGGCCGCCGTACTTTCCGAGGCCGCCTCGCGAGACTTCATCCGTACGCTCGCCAACGACCTCTAGGAGACGTCAGCCGTGCCCACCATCACCTGGGAACAGCCCTACTGTGGCGAAGGCGCGAACTGCTTCCGGCTCGGCACGGACACCGACGGCAACGCCTACATCGCCGTCGCCGGACAGGAGGACCGCTACCTCACCGACACCCACGAAGCCCTGCGCACCCTGATCCGCGACATCAAGGCAGGCAAAGCCGACCACCTTCTCTGACCTCACGGCTCCCGCCCGGCCCCCGTCACCCGTACGGGCGATCACCGCCCGTACGGGACACACTGGGGCACACCTGCCTACGATGATGCCCTCGACACCAGCCACCAGGAGGCCGCCATGTCTGCCACCGCAGTCGAGCACCCCTGCGACCGCGAGCCGCTGACCTTGCTCGAAGAGGCCGACAAGCTCATGGAGCAGAACCCTGGCCACCGCGTCGAGATCATCGGAGGCCTGCTCCTCGTGACCCCGCCACCGGACAATCCGCACGCCCGCGCGCTGACGAAGATCATGCGCCCCTTCGTCGCGGCGGGCCTGGACGATGACGGCGGAGCGACGGAGATCGTTCAGGGCATCGGCCTGTGGCTCCCCGACGGCCCCGAGGACTACGCCGTACCCGACTTCGCCGTGGTCGACGCCGACATCGACGAGCACCTCATCGAGAACAACTGCTACGACCCGGCAGCCTTCCAGCTCGTCCTGGAAGTCACCTCCAGCAACTACCAGCAGGACCTGCGCGCCAAGGTCGCCGCGTACGCCATCGCCAAGATCCCGGTTTATGTGATCCTCGACCGCAAGCACCAGCGCCTGCACGTCCTCACGGACCCCATCGCCAACGAGTACGACACCCACCGCGTCCACGCGCCGGGCGAACTGGCCACCCTCCCCGAGTCCATCGGCGCCAAGGTCACCCTCGACGTGGCCGCCCTCCTCAAGGCCGGACAGCCCCGCACCTGAGCCGCTCTCTCCCCGTCCGGGTGATCCGGATCGCCGCCGGGGCCTGGCACGCCGCGCGGCGCTACGGTGGAACCGGGAGCGCACCTCGTACGTCATGCGGAGGCGGAGGACCACGGTGGCAGCGATGACCGACCGGCCCATGACCATAGGCACCCCGAAAGAGGGGACGTTCGAGGCCATGCTCCGCACCGCCGAGGAGCTGGACACGCCAGACGGCTACAAGGCCGAGCTCATCCGGGGGAAGGTCGTCGTGTCATCGTGGTCCAAGCTTCGCTACCTCCGGCCCATGCGGATGCTGCGCAGCCACCTTGAGTCTCACGCTCCCGAGCGTCACATCGTCGAGACCTCCCCCTTCCTGTTCAGCGGGACCTTGCGAGGAACCCCGGTCCCTTTAGGGGTTCGGGAGGAATCGCATCTCAAGATAGGGGTGACCCGCACCGGGGCACGGGGTCTGCGCTGTTGACCTCAGTCGGGACGTTTCTGGTTCTCGATGTACTCCTTGATGGTCGACAAGGGCGCGCCCCCGCAGGAGGCGGCGAAGTGGGACGGGGACCAGAACCGGCCGCCCCACAGGTACTGCTTGATGTGGTCGGGGTACTCCTTGCGGAGGTAGTGGGCGGAGACGCCCTTGAGGCTGCCGACCAGGGCGGACAGCTTGACCTGCGGCGGGTAGTGGATGAGGAGGTGGACGTGGTCGGTCTCGCCGTTGAACTCGCGCAGCTCGGTGTTCGCCTTGGCACACACCTCCCGCATGATCTCTTCGCAGCGCGACAGGATCTCGTCGGTGAACACCTTCCGCCGGTACTTGGGGGTGAAGACCAGATGCGCGTGGAGGGTGCAGACGACGCTACGGCCCCTGCGGATATCGGGGTTTGGTTCCCAGGTGACATAGACGCGACGCTACGGTGATCCATATGAAGCTCGTTGTGCAGGTCAAGCTCACGCCGGATGCCGTGCAGGCACCGGCGATCGAGTCGACCCTGCATGCCGCGAACGAGGCAGCGAACCGGGTGTCCGAGGTGTCGTTCGAGCACTTCGGTCTCAAGGGCTCCGTCCGCGAGCTGCGGAAGCTGTGCTACGGCGAGCTGAAGGTCCGTGGTTTCGGTGCGCAGGCCGCGCAGCACATCATCAAGCGCGTCGCCGACGCGTACACGACGCTGCGGGCAGGCATCAAGGCCGGGAACCTCGGACCTGAGCACTCGAAGCGCCGTCGCAAGGCCGAGTCGAAGCCGGTCATCTTCCGCACGGACGCGGCGCACACGTACGACGACCATTGCCTGAGCTGGAACTACGACGCCCAGACCGTGTCTATCTGGACCTTGAGCGGTCGGGTCAAGAACGTGCAGTTCGCCTGCTCTCCGGCCGCGCTCAAGCAGCTCACCGAGCACCGCAAGGGCGAGTCCGATCTGATCAAGCGGGACGGCAAGCTGTTCCTGGTCGCCACCATCGACATCGCCGAGCCCGAGGTGTTCGAGCCGAAGGGCTGGATCGGAGTGGACCGGGGCATCGACAACCTCGCCACCACCAGCGACGGGGACAACCACTCCGGCCGCCGCCTGGGCCGGTACCGGCGCTGGCAGGCCCGTAAGAAGGCCCAGATCCAGGCCAGGAAGACCCGCTCCTCGAGGCAACTCCTCAAAAAACGTGCCCACCGCGAGGCCCGGCACGCGACCCACGTCAACCACAAGGTCTCCAGGACTGTCGTTGCTGTCGCCCAACGCACCGAGCGCGGCCTGTCCCTGGAACAGCTCCAGGGCATCCGCGAGCGGGTTACGGTTCCCCGCGACCAGCGAGCACGCCAGTCCTCCTGGCCGTTCCACCAACTCGGCTCGTTCATCGAGTACAAGGCCCGCCGTGCTGGCGTGCCGTTCATCGAGGTGGACCCGGCCTACACCTCGCAGCGCTGCCCGCGCTGCGGCCACACCGAGCGCGGCAACCGCCGCACTCGGGACCACTTCTCATGTCGTCGGTGCGGCCTCGCTGGGCCAGCCGACCACGTCGCCGGGGTCAACCTCGCACAGCGAGGGGCCACGGCGTGGGTATTCGTAAACATGCCCCAACCCGACCCCGCATAGCGGGGCCGGGCGATGTGACCCGTGACCGCCCTGCCGTAGGGGGCAGTCGGGAGCATAAGCGGAGCCCCACAGGGACCCAGAGCCTCAAAGCTCGGTCCCTTTAGGGGCCGAGTTGTTTACCTTCCCGTCCACAGAGCGCGCGTACGGTCCGGACCTCTACGTCGTCGACGAACGGGCCTTCGAGGCCGAGGGCAGGCACGCGGACGGAGCGGCGCTCTCGCTGGTCGCTGAGTTCACGTCCGTCTCGACGCGGGACGCGGACTGGATGGAGAAGCTGGAGGTATACGGGCGGGTCGTCCCCGTATACCTGGTGGTCGACATGCAGGCCGAGGAGATCACCGCCTTCTGGGACCCCTCACCGAAGGGGTACCGGTCGCGGACGACTGTGGCCTTCGGGCAGCCCGTCCACGTACCCGCGCCCTTCGACTTCGACCTCGGCACCAGCGGCTTTGCTGAGCCGCCGGACACCGAGGGCGAGTAAGCAACCCTTAGGCAGGCCGGTCCGACGGGCCCCGCCGACGGGAGGACCGGCCCGCCAGGGCGCACACGTGAACGGCGTCGACGCACACCACGAGGTGATGTCGCACCAGGCCTTACGATGTGCGACATGAGCGGCGAGGAGAGCGACACCAAGATCACGGTCCGCGACTTGCAGCGCAATGCCGCCGCCGTTCTGAAGCGCCTCGACCACGGCGAGACGATCACCGTCACCCGGCACGGCCGGACGGTCGCACGGATACTGCCCCCGGACCCCGCCGAGGAGGCACTCAACCAGGCGGTGACCGAGGGGATCATCGACCCCGCGGAACTCGCACGTGCCAGAACGGCAGCCCAGACCAGCCGGATCAAGCGCGAACCCGCCAGCCCCGACGGGGATGCCGCCAGCGACGCCCTGCACGCACTCCGCGAGCTTGAGGCAGACCGGTAGATGACACTGATCTACCTGGACACCTCAGCGGCGATCAAGCTGTTCAAGACGGAGACCGAGAGCCACGCCCTGGAAGTCTGGCTCTCGCGGCAAGGCTCACTCACCGTCCTGACCAGCGACTTGACGCGCACCGAGCTTCGACGTGCGCTCAGCGCCTGCGAGACGAAGCAGGAAACGCTCAGCGAAGCCGAGGACTGGCTGGAGGACAGCGCCCTCGTGCGTCTACGCCCCAGCGTCTTCGACAAGGCCGGGCAGCTCCCCCACACGGGGCGGCTGCGTCCACTCGACGCTCTGCACTGCGCCGCCGCGATAAGCCTGGGCAAGGCGCTCACAGCATTCGTGGCCTACGACCATCGCCTCGTCGAGTGCGCCCGGTCGCTGAACCTGCCAGCCGTCAGCCCCGGAGCGCCTGGCGATCAGGCATGAGGAGCGGTCAGCCATAGCCGTGATACGGCCCGACTATCCGTTCTCGGCCGGGGTCGGGGGGCGGGTTACAGCGGTCGGCTGGACGTGCCGCTCGAACCGGGATCCTAGCCGGGGCGGGCTCAGTCGCGGGGGAAGGAGATCTCGACGCGGCGGTTCTTTCTGCGGCCCTCTTCCGTGGAGTTGTCCGCGATCGGATAGTCCTCGCTGTAGCCGCGCACCTCGTACGTGACCGACGGGCCGAGATCCTTGGACAGCTGCTGGTGTACGGCGTCGGCGCGCTGCTTGGAGAGCTTCTTGCCGTGCTCGTACGAGCCCAGGTCGTCCGTGAACCCGAACACCCGGACCCTCGTGCCGCCTTGGGCCTCGACCTCCTTCGCGATCTCCTTGATGCGGGCGTTGGCCTTCGGGTCGAGCTTTGAGCTGTCCCTGGGGAAGAGGACTTCGGCCTGGAGGGAGAACTTCACGTTCTCGTTGGTGTCCTCGCGGCGCTCGTCTCCGCTGAGGTCTTCGACGACGGACTTGATGTTCAGGATTTTGGCGGGCGCGAGCGTCGCCCCGTCGGCCAGCTTCAGGCCCGGCGAGTTGGCGTCGACTTTGGGCGGGGCGCTGGTCGTCGTTGAGCCGGGGGGTGCTGTGGGGTCGTCGTCGGCGTGAGCCACACCGATGGTGAGGGTGGTCAGCAAGGCCACCGCTGTGGCGGTGGCCAGGGCTAGGCGTCCTGGCCAGTGAGGGTGAGCGAGGGTTGAATGGCGCATGGGTCACTCACCCTCGGAGATCTCAAGCGCGGCCGGGGGCATGTCGCCGATCTGAAAGTCGACCTTAGTAGTTCCCTCAGGGGGTGACGGGAACTGAGCGAAAAAGGGCCTCTCCTCTCCTGCCTTGAACCCGCCCTTAAATTGCGTGCAGAGGCAGCGCCCTTGAGTGTCGCGAAGTATGAAGTAACGCTTCTTGCCTGCCTTGTCGATTAGGCTCGCACCAGCCAGCGAAGCCCCATTCGCCTGCAACTCTTTCTCATCGCCGCGCCATGCCGTGAAGAGAGCCCGCTTCGATCCCCCGTTCCTGACCTTCCCAGTGACGGTGATAAATCCACCCTCATCGCGCGACGCAGAGTTGAACGTCAACGTGACGTTGTCCTGGCCAGTAACCTCCGCGATAACCGCGTCCTCCACAGGTACCTGAGTCTGACTCTCGTTGCCCTTCCCGCCTCTTTCCTGTTCTTCCTGGACGGAAGGGGACGGGGAAGAGCTCGTATCTCCCTTGCCACTGCTGTCGTCGCCGCCCCCACCACAGCCAGCCACCGCGAGAACCAAGCCAGTCGTGATCGCCACAGCGGTCAGTGCCCTGCGGACCTTCATGGTGTGCTTTATTCCCATCGAGCTGCTTCTTCCTTCTGTCGTCGTCACTCAGCCAGATACACCGAAAAGAGGTCCTTGGGCTTCGGGAGGTCATCGAGATCGAAGTCCTTGGGGTCGATCTCCCAGGAACCGCTGTCGTCGCAGGCGAACTCCACTACTTTCTTCGGGTCAATGGACAGCTCGAAGGTGCAGCGAGGCTCGATCACGGCCGTTGCGTCGGCCGTGGCCTGCATGTTCTCGGTGCCAGGAACCAGGGAGTCGCCCACCGTGTAATTGGTCTCGATGCTGGCCTCGAAGGCGATGTTGCCGTTCACCTGGGTCGGGGCGAGTGTCTGCAAAGTGGCGTCATTCGCGCCCGCGAGCGCTGCCGCGGACCCGAACGGGTCCTGGTCCCAGGGGCCTTGGCCGTCGATCCAGTCGACCCAGTCGCCGTTCTCGATGCCGTCGAGCATGCTGTCCGCCAACTGATCACGGACGTCTTGTGCAGCAGCGAGGGCCGCAGCATCGGCAGCGGACTGCGCTCCACTGCGCGCTACGGCCCCTTTGGCGAAGACGAAGAAGACGAACGCGACAAAGAGCAGAATCCCCACCAGCCAGATATACAGCGGGAGGGTCTGCCCTTTGTCGTCGCGTAGGTAAGACGGCGTCAGCCGCCAGTGATCGTGGCAACGGCATCGTCGATCGCGCCAGAGATCGTGGCGTCCAACCCCAACGCCACCACCGCCGTAACGATCGCCGCGATCAGCACCAGCAGGCCCGCGTACTCCACGAAGCCCGCGCCCGCGTCCGCCGCGTTTCCCCGCATCCGGGAGACCACGGTGTTCTTCCAGTTGCGGATGCTGTTCGCCATGATGATGTTCCCTTCCGGGTCCGGTGGCGCTTAGGGCACCGGGAAGGTAGTACGGCGCTGGGGCTTTGGCGGAGGGTCTGGGGGCCCAAGGGCGGGCCCAAAGTCTGGTGCGGTCAGGCATGGGTCTCCGGCCCCCTCCCCCGCGCCGTGCCCAGCCATGCGGCGATGGCTTCGCTGCGGCTGGCGGCGTGCAGTTTCGCGAAGATCCGGTTGATGTGGTTCTTGACGGTCTTCTCGCTGATGAAGCAGGTGGCGGCGATTTGCTGGTTGCTCATGCCCGATGCGATGAGGTCCATGACCTCCACCTCCCTCGAACTCAGCCCGAATTCCTGCCGGTTGCGCGATCCCTGTGGCGTGGGGCGGCCTGATGACGACTGTCTCATGACTGGTTGCAGATGCGAAGTAGTTGGTTGTTTGTGTGGGGAAGTCGAGACGTCTGGCCTTGGATTGGGGGGTCTTGTGTGCTGTGCAGTCGCATCCGGCGCCGACCGCGGGACGCCCGTCTCGGGGCTCGCGTACGTCGTCGCCCGGCCGCGCACCTGGTCCAGGAGTGCGCTCTGCGCGGTCGCCGTCAGGTGGGCGCGGCCGTCGCGTACGTCGCGTACCGCCGCTGCCAGCTGCTCGGCCGTGAACTCGCCGTGTACGAGATAGCCGCGGGCCCCCAGGCGTAGCGCCTCCTGCACGATGGCGCTCTCGCGGCTGTAGGTCAGCATCATCACGGGGGCGATCCGCAGCAGGTACGGGAGTGCGGAGATGCCGTCCATGCCTGGCATGCGTACGTCCAGCAGGACTACGTCCGGGCGGTGCCGTTCGGTGGCCGCCAGGGCCTCGCGGCCGTCGCCCGCCTCCTCGACGACCGCGATGTCGTCGCGGCCGTCGAGGAGTGCGGTGAGTCCGGCGCGTACGACCGGGTTGTCGTCGGCCACGACGATGCGCAGAGTGGCGGGCGGTGCCGCCGACGCGGCGGCGGGGGTGCCCGGCGGGGCGTGTTCGGTGTCCGGGCTCTGGTCTGGCATGGTCGGCCTCCTCTCGTGCTTGCTCGTCGGGACGGCTGGTCAGTCAGTCAGCGGGTCACCGCCGACAGGGGGAGGTCCAGGCGTATCTCCGTGCCGGTCGGGCCGTCTCCCCTGCCGATGCGGATACGGGCGCCGATGCTCGCCGCGCGCTCGACCATGCCGACCAAGCCGAAGTGGCCCGCCTTGCGGAGGTCTTCCAGGTCGACGCCGAGGGGCAGGCCCTTGCCGTCGTCGCGGACGCTGATGCGCAGCAGCTCGCCCACGGCGTCGGGCACGATGCCCGCCTCGACCGTGACCGCGTCGGGCTCGCCGTGGCGGTGGGCGTTCTCCAGGGCCTCGGTGGTGATGGCGAGCAGCTGGCGGGCCACGACGAGCCGGACCGTGGGGATGCCAGGGGTGCCAGGGGTGCCAGGGGTGCCAGGGGTGCCAGGGGTGCCAGGGGTGCCAGGGGTGAAGGTGGTGGGGATGCCGGTTCGGGTGGTGAAGTCGGCTACTCGGGCGGAGAGTTCGTCCACGATGTCTAGGCCGTCGGCGTCTCCGCCCAGGTCCGCGCGTCTGCGCAGGTCCGCGAGGAGTTCGCGGGACTCCGTCGCCGCGCGGCGGGCGCTGCGCGCGACCAGGGCAGCCTGTTCCCTGACCGTCCGCGGGTCCATGCGGTCCGCGCCCGCCGCGAGGCCGTCCGCGGCCAGGGCGACGCCGTGCAGGGTCTTGGCGACGGAGTCGTGCATCTCGCGCGCGAGCCTGGCGCGCTCCCGCTCCACGGCGTCCGCGACGGCGAGGCGGGCGGTCGCGGCGGAGAGCGCCTGGGTCGCGGCGCCGAAGCGGAACATCAGGTTGCGCAGGGTGACCCCGATGATCCCGGACGCCACGCAGAAGCCGGTGATCAGGAGCGTACTGGCGGGGCTGCGGATGGTGTCCTGCCAGGCCGTGTACGCGGCGGCGAGCAGGGCGATCTGGGCGGCCGTGTAGACGCCGGATCCGCGCCAGCCGTAGAGCAGTCCGGCCAGCAGGGGGGTGCACACGGCGGCGTAGCCGAGGGGTGAGTCGGGGGACGCGGTGAGCAGCAGGACCGCGCCGAAGAGCAGGTCCACGCCCATCAGCCAGCGGTGCCGGAGGACGAGCGGGCCCAGGGTCTCCCAGTCCCGCAGCATCGCGTACGAGGCCGTCAGGGTGAGGACGACGGCCGCGCCCACGAGCCAGGTGCCTACGGGGCCGTCGGCGCGGTTCAGGGCGAAGGGGGCGCCGATCGCGAGCAGGGCGAGACGGAAGCCGAAGACCTGGCGGCACAGGGCCTGGAGGGCGCTGAGCTGGATGGGGAGGCTGGGGGCGGGGGCGTCGTCGGCGAGCGCGGAGGCCGGGGCGTCGTCGGCGAAGGCAGAGGCAGAGGCGGAGGCGGGAGCGGTGTCGACGAGGGCGGGAGCGTCGTCGGCGAGGGCGGACGCGGGGGCCGCGCCGAGGGCGGACGCGGGGGCCGTGCCGAGGGCGGGAGCGTCGTCGGCGAGGGCGGACGTGGGGGCCGTGCCGAGGGCGGACGTGGGGGCCGTGCCGGGGGGCCCGAAGACGCCCTCAAACGCGGGACTGGCTGAAAGGGCCATCTCAGCCTCCCAGGATCGTGCCGAAGTCGGTGTCCGAGCCGAGGAACATGCCGCAGACGATCAGGATCAGGGTCGCCGGGACCATGAAGACGAGCGTGACCATCGTGGTCTTGGGGATGGTCTTCGCGGCTCTGCGGCGCGCGTTCTGGGCGTCGGTGCGGCGCATGTCGTTCGCGATCTGGATCAGGGTCTCGGCGATCGGCGCGCCGAGTTCCTCGCCCTGCTGGAGCGCGGTGACGAACTGGGACACCTGCTCGCTGGCGTTGCGGCGGCGGAGTTCCTCGAAGGCCTGGCGGCGGGACACGCCCATGTCCATCTGGCGCAGGGTGATGCGGAGTTCGTCGGACCAGGGTCCGGTGTAGCGCTCCGCCACGCGGTCCAGGGCCTGGCGGAAGCCGAGTCCGGCGGAGACGACGACGGCCAGGACGTCCAGGAAGTCGGGCAGGGTGCGCTCGATCTGCTCCCTGCGTTCGCGCGTCGCCTGCCAGATGAGCGCGTCGGCGGCGAACGCGCCGAAGGCCAGGGCGAAGAGCGCGAAGAGCGGGGCGCCGCCCGCGAACAGGGACAGCGCGCAGACCAGGCCGAAGACGCCGTAGACGGCGCGGCGGGCGGCGTAGCGGTCGATGGTGAGGCCGCCGGGGTTGCCCGCCTGGTCGATCTTGCGGCGCTTGTCGTCCACCCGCTTGGGGCCCATCAGGCGGAGCACGGTGGGCGCGAGGCGCATCCCGAGACGGTCGATCGCGGATGCGGGGGCGGAGGTGCGGGTCGCTCCCACCTCCAGGGCGAGGGCGAGGTCGCTGGGGAGTTCGGCTTCGGCGCGGTACATCCGTACGCCCTGGAAGACGCCCGCGATGGAGAGGGCGAGGAGGAGAGCGAGGGCGAGGCCAAGCACGGGGGTCGGCTCCTCTCAGGTCAGACGTCGATTTTTCCCAGGCGGCGGATGACCACGAACCCCGCCGCGTACAGGCCGAGCGAGATCAGGATCAGGGCCTGGCCGAGCGTGGTGCCGGTGACGCGGGACAGCGCGCCGTCGTTCATGGTGTTCAGCATGAGCATCGCGCCCACGCCCAGGCAGGGGATCGTGAAGGCGGTGGCGTTGACCTCGGAGAGCATGGTGCGGACCTCGCGGCGGGTCTCCTTGCGCTCCTCCAGTGTCTGGGTGAGGTTGCGCAGCGAGGCTACGAGGGTGCCGCCCGCCTTGTTGGACAGGATCAGGGTGGTGACGAGGACGGCCAGTTCGCGGGACGGCAGGCGCTCGGCGAGTTCACCGAGCGCGTCATCGAGGGAGCGGCCCATCGCCAACTGTGCGGAGGCCGTGGCGAGTTCGTCACCCGCCGGGCGCTCCAGCTCGTCCGCCGCCATGGACAGGGACGTACGCAGGGCCAGGCCCGCGGACGCGCCGTTGGCGAGGAGGCGGGCCAGGTCGGGGAGTTGGTTGATGAACGCCTCGATGCGTTTCTGGCGCTGCCAGTTGAGGAAGGTGTTCGCGCCCCAGAGGCCGACCAGGCCCGCGATCGGGCCGAAGAACGGCGCGAGGACGTTCGCGGCGATCACCCAGAGGGCGACGACGCTGGCGAGCATGTAGACGAGGAACTCGCCGGGGGTCAGGTCCAGGCCGGTCGCGGCGAGCTTGAGCTGGATCCTCCTGCCGACGCGGGTCTTGCGGACGCGGCGGTCCACGGCGGTGAACCGGCGGTGGCGGCCCGGCAGGCGCGGGCCGGCGGCGGCGAGGCGGTCCTCCAGGGCCTGGCGCTGGGCCTTGCCGGAGAGGTAGACGTGCAGGCCCGCGATGGCGAAGACGGCGCAGAGGAGGGTGGCGCCCAGGGCCAGCGGGGCGAGGTTCGCCGTCATCAGCCCGCCGCCTCTCGGGTGTTGCCCAGCAGGAGGTCCGCGCCGGAGCCCTCGCGGTCGTCGTACACGCCGAACGCCGGAGGTATCGGCTCGTTCGCCAGATACAGCCGGTCGGCGATGCGGCGGGGCAGCGGCAGGTGGCGGAACTCGCCCCGTACGATCCGGTCGGCCGCCATCGGCTGCGCCTGGAACGCGGACACCGTGGTGATCTTGAAGCGTTCGCGGCCGTGCGAGACGAGCAGCGCGATCTCGGTGATCTTGCGGGTGCCGTCCGCGAAGCGGGTCAGCTGGACGACGACGTCCACGGCCGAGTTGATCTGGTCCCTGAGCGCCTCGAAGGGGATCTCGACCTCGGACATCGAGCCGAGGGTCTGGAGGCGCATCAGGGCGTCCTCGGCGGTGTTCGCGTGCACGGTGGCGAGTGAGCCGTCGTGGCCCGTCGACATCGCCTGGAGCATGTCGAGGGTCTCGCCGCCGCGGACCTCGCCGACCACGATGCGGTCGGGGCGCATCCGCAGGGAGTTGCGGACCAGGTCGCGGATGGTGATCTGGCCCTTGCCCTCCACATTCGGGGGGCGGGATTCGAGACGGATGACGTGTGCTTGTTGCAGCTGGAGTTCGGCCGAGTCCTCAATGGTGATGATGCGCTCGTGGTCGGGGATGAGTGCGGAGAGCGCGTTGAGGAGGGTCGTCTTCCCGGTGCCCGTACCGCCGGACACGGTGATGTTGAAGCGGGCGCGGACGAAGCTGGAGAGCAGCATCAGCATCTGCTCGTCGAGCGAGCCCAGGCGGATCAGCTCGTTGAGCTTGTACGGCTTGGGGAAGCGGCGGATGGTGAGGGTCGCGCCGGTGAGGCTGAGCGGCGGAATGATGACGTTGACGCGCTCGCCTGAGGGGAGGCGGGCGTCGACCATCGGAGTCGACTCGTCCACGCGGCGGTTGACGGTCGAGACGATGCGCTCGATGGTCTGCATGAGCTGGTCGTTCGACGCGAAGCGGAGCGGGAGCTGCTCTACCCGGCCACCGCGCTCGACGAAGATCGCGTCGGGGCCGTTGACCATGATCTCGGTGATGCTGGCGTCTTCGAGGAGCGGTTCGAGTACGCCGAGGCCGAGGGCCTCGTCCACGACTCTGCGGATCAGCTGGGCGCGTTGCGAGGTGCTGAGTACGGGGCCTTCGCGGCTGATGATGTGGCCCAGTACGCGTTCCAGGCGGGCCCTGCGCTCGGCCGCGGCGAGGCTCGACATCTCGGCGAGGTCGATCTCTTCGAGGAGCTTGGCGCGGTAGACGGCGACGGTGTGGTCGTCCTCGCGGCCGGGGGCGTGGTCCTCGGGGGCGGCGATTCTGGCGCGGAGGCTCATGGTGCTCCTTTCTTTCCTCGCGGCCCTCGTCAGTCATTGCTGGGCATGGTGACGGTGCGGGTGGCTTGCCAGCCGGTGTCCACGAAGGGGATGAGGGTGGGGATGTCTACGGTGACCGTCGCGGTGACCAGGTCGTCGCCGCCGACGGCGGGGGCCGCGTCCAGCCAGTCGCTCATCGCGGCTTGGCCTGCTGCCTCGCCGGTGCCCGCTTCTCGCGCCTCGGCGCGGGCTGCGGCTCGGGCGCCGGAGCCCGCCTGTTCGTAGGCGTAGCCGACCAGGCCCAGTTGGATGGCCGCTAGGCCTACCAGGAGGAGGATGGGCAGGAAGCCGGTGAATTCGAGGATCGCGGAGCCGCGGTCGGTTCGGAGTCTGCGGGTGGGTGGGGGTGGGGGTCTCAGCTGGGTTCTCATTCGCCCTCCCGGACCGCGCCCGCGCTGCCGTCTACCGTCCAGCCCGCGTTGAAGCCTGGGAAGAACAGGGGGACGTCGACGGTGACGTCCGCGCGGTAGACGTCGCCTCCGCCGCCGCAGGTGATCTGGAAGCCGCCTGCCCAGGCGCCGGGCAGGTGGGCGCCCGCCGCGGTCTCGCACTCGGACGCCGGGTCCGCGCCCCGTACCGCCGCCACCGCGCCCGCTCGGGCGCCTTCGTCCGCCGCGTTGCCCGCGAGGGAGTACGTGTAGCCGTAGAGGACGCACTGCCAGAGGACGGCGATCACGGTGAAGATCAAGGGGGCCATTCCGGCGAACTCCAGGGTCACCGCGCCGCGGTCTCCGCGGTCGCCTCGGCGGCGGCGGAAGCCGATCGCACCCCGGTCGCCCGCCAGGCGGCCGCCGCCCTTCGAGGGCGGCGCGTCGGGGGCCGGGTCTCTGGTCGTCAGGCCCAGTTCGCCCGCCAGGCTCCACAGGGCCTGTTTGACCGTGCCGCGGGCGTCGAGGTCCTGCATGCGGCCCGCGTCCACGGCGGACTGGAGTTCCTTGAAGTTCGCGGGGACGGTGGCGCGGGCGACCGTGGTGCCGGTGATGCGTTCCACCAGGGCGGGCTGGATCTCCGTGTTGCGGGTGTGGCGGTTGAGTACCGTCACCGTCTCCTCCGCCTTGCGGATCTGGAGGCGGTCCCACATGCGGACCATGCGCTTGGCCGCGCGTACGGCCACCACGTCGGGGGTGACCAGCAGTACCGCCTGGTCGGCCATCTCGATCGCGGCGGCGTTGGCGCCGGTCATCTGAGTGCCGCAGTCGACGACGACCACGTCGTAGCGGTTGCGCAGGGCGCTGACCGCCTGGCGGGCGACCCGGTCGGTGACCTCCTCGCCCCGTTCGCCCTCGCCCGGCGCCAGGAGCAGGCCGATGCCGGTGGGGTGGGCGAAGACCGCGTCCTGGAGGACGCGCGGCGAGATGTCGCTGATTCCGGCCAGGTCGACGATCGAGCGGCGGAACTGGACGTCGAGGTAGGAGGCCACGTCGCCGGACTGGAGGTTCAGGTCGAGGAGCGCGGTCGAGCGGCCGGACGCCTTGGCGGCCAGGGCCAGTTGGACGGCGGTGAGCGTGGCGCCCACGCCGCCCTTGGCGCCGGTGACGGTCACGACCGTACCGCCGGGACCGGAGAACACGTCCGCGCCGCTGGTGAGGTGGCGGCGTACGCCGACGGACCAGGCGGCGGCCGTCTGGACGCGGGCCGCGACCTCCTCGTAGCCGAGCGGGAGGCCGATCAGGCCGCGCGCGCCGGAGTCCATGGCCGCCGTGAACAGGCCGGGGCTGGCGTCCGACGTGATCAGGACGACGCCCACGGCCGGGAAGCGGAGGGCTACTTCGCGGATCAGTTCGAGGGCGGGCACCGGGCCGATGCGCTCGTGGACGAGGACCGCCTCGGGCAGCTCGTCGACCGACTCGCTCGCCAGGCGGGCGAGGGTGTCGAGCAGCGCCGTCGAGTCGGTGACGGGGAGCGCGGGTTCGGCCTCGGGGAGCTGGCTGAGGAGGGTGCTCAGGGAGCGGGCCGCGTCCAGGTCGCCTACGGCGGGGAGTATGCGGGTGGTCACCAGGTCCCTCACTTGTCGTCGTCGAGGGTGTAGCTGCGGTCGCCCGGACTGACCGGGGTGCCGCCGCCCCGGTTGACCAGGGCGAGGCGTACGTGGGTGGCGAAGGACTCGGCGAACGCGACCCGTTGGGCGTCCAGGGTGTTCAGGGCGAAGGTGATCGGGACGGCGTCGGTCGGCCGGTTGCGGCGGCGGTCGTCGCTGGTCCGCTCCAGGGGCGTGAGCTTGCCGACGTCCAGGACCCTGGCGTTCTGGACGATGACCTTGGACTGGTCCTTGGCGCCTTCGCCGTCGCCTTTGCCGTCGCCCTTGTAGGTGGCGAAGATGTTGACCGTCGAACCCGGTGTGATCTTGCCCGCGACGCCGGTGGCCGCGTCGATCATGATGGCGATCTCCTGTTCGCCGTCGCCGAGTTCGGGGCGTTTGACGATCATGTCGCTCTGGAGGAGCGAGCCCTTGCGGAGCTGGGTGACGGCGATCTTGCCGCGGATCTCGGCCAGGTCGGTGACCGCGTTGTCCGAGAGCCAGCGCTCCGGCATCTCGATCTTCTCGAACTGCCCCGCGGTCAGCTCCTTGTACGGCGCGATGTCGCTCTTCAGCCGGTACGCCGGGACCTCGGGGCCGACCTTGGAGTTCACGTCGCGGATCACCGAGAGCACTCCGGCGAACGCGCCGACGGCGCACAGGACGGAGACGAGCAGCAGGATGATGCCGCGGCGCTGGCGAGAGTTCATCGGCGGAGCAACCTCGATCAGGGACGTGAGGGACGCTTGCGGGTCGGGCTGTGCGCTGAGCTGGGCTGGACTGCTCTGGGCTGAACTGCGCTGAGCTGAGCTGTGCTTGGCCGTTCTCGGTTACGTTCTTGCGTGACTGTCGGGTTGTGCTGTCGGGTTGTGCTGTCGAGTTGTACGGAGCTGTGACGCGTTACGTGCCGGTGGTCAGGGCCCTCCTGGAGGGTGCGGCGTGTTCGGGCGCGGCGAGGGGCGAGGCGCAGAATCCGCAGCGGTCTCCTATCAGCTCAAGGCCGCACCAACGGCACTCCTCGCGCCGGACGGACGCGACCAGTTGGTACAGCACGGAGATGTCGGGGATCGCCGCCGTGAACTCGACCAGTTTCCCGGTGGCCCACCAGCGGGCGGATTCGGCGGGCAGCGGCACCTCGCCGACGCCCTGCACCCGCCAGGACGGGGCGAGGGTCCGGGTGACCCAGTCGGTCGACAGCTGGCCGCTCGCGGCGGTCAGCAGGTGGGTGCTGAAGTCGGGTCCGGCCAGGGCGGCCTGGGCGGCTTCCGGGCTTCCGCCGCTCTTGGCGCTCTTGGCGCTCTTGGCGCTCTTGGCCGGGTTGCCGCCGAGTTTGACGAGCTGGGGCTCGGGGCTGGCCAGTACGGCGAACTGGGCGCCCGGAACCCAGGACTTGGCGTGCGCCTTGAGGCTCACCGGGACCCGGTCCAGCTTGGTGACCGAGCCCAGTACGGCGCCCGCGTAGACGTAGTGCGACAGCAGCCGGGCCGCCGACGCGAGCACTCCGGGGCTGAAGTCGCAGATGGAGAGCTGGCGGAGCTGGAGCGCGAGCGCGGCGACGCCGAGCGGCGGGAGATCCAGGGCGAGCAGGGCGATACGGTCGGACTCCAGGACGGAGCGGACCGCGTGCAGCCGGTGGACTACGGCGGCCGGGAGCGACGCGGGGTAGAGCACGATGACATAGCCGTGCCGTTCGAGGAGGCCGTGTGTCTCGGTGAGCGACTCCTCAAGGGAGCAATCGCCGTGCGGATCCCGGCTCTTGGCCGCCATCCTGGCGGGTTTGTCCGGCCGGGGTGCGCGCAGGACGACGGCGGGCGGCGTCTGCCGGTCGGGGGACGGCAGGGCCAGGCCCTCTCCGGTGACGGCTATCGCGGTCGGCACGCAGCACACCTCCTGACACCACACGTTCCGCACACCTTCTGTGTCACTCCGCCACTGCACCATATCCACGTGATGCGCCCCTCAACACTGGATCCGCGTAACTCCTGGTGAGTTCTTGATCAGCGGAGGGTGAAGTGCGCGACGGCGAGGGCGGGAGGCGGCGGAGCAATCGGCGGGCGAGTGTGTGAAGTCTTGACAGTTTTATTGGTCTGGACCAGATTGCTTCGGGAGGCCACCCCCCACACCCGGAGGCACTCGTGGACCGCAACTCACGTGCGCTCAGCAGACCTTGGAACAGTCGACCTTGGACCAGCACCCTGACCGCCCTCGTCGGGGCGACCGCGTTGGTGCTCACCGGACTCGCCACCGACGCTGACGCCACCGACGCCACAGCCACCGCCGCCGTTGCCGCCGCCGACGACGTCAACGTCGTGAAGAACGCGGGCTTCGAGTCCGGTCTCGCCGACTGGACCTGCGTGGCGGGCAGCGGCACGGCCGTCTCCTCCCCCGTACACGGCGGCGCGTCCGCGCTGCGCGCCACACCCGCCGGGCAGCAGAACGCCGAGTGCGTCCAAACCGTCGCCGTACAGCCGAACTCCACGTACGACATGAGCGCCTGGGTCCAGGGCGGGTACGCCTTCCTGGGCGCGCGGGACACCGGGACCACGGACGTGTCTACCTGGAGCCCCGGCTCAGGGGACTGGAAGGAGCTGACCACCTCCTTCACCACCGGGCCTTCGACCACCTCGGTGACGGTGTATCTGCACGGCTGGTACGGGCAGTCCGCCTACTTCGCCGACGACGTGTCCGTGTTCGGCCCTGACGGCGGGGACGGCGAGCCCGACCCGGACGTCCCGGCGACGCCCTCAGACCTGGCGGCGGGAGCGACCACCGCCACGTCCGTCGACCTGTCCTGGTCGCCGGTCACCGGGGCCGACGGCTACCACGTCTACCAGGACGGGACCCGTGTGCTGAAGACCAGCGGCGCATCGGCCACCGTGCCGGGGCTGACCCCGGACACCTCGTACTCCTTCCAGGTCACCGCGGTCAACGCGGCGGGCGAGTCGGAGAAGTCGGCGGCCGTGACCGCGCGTACGCGGCCGTCGGGCGACGGCGGAGGAGGCGAGGTGCCCAAGCACGCGGTGACCGGGTACTGGCAGAACTTCGACAACGGCGCGACCGTGCAGAAGCTCCGGGACGTCCAGGACGCGTACGACATCATCGCGGTGTCCTTCGCCGACTCGACGGCCACGCCCGGCGAGATCACCTTCAACCTCGACCCGGCCGTGGGCTACGGCTCCGTCACCGAGTTCAAGGCGGACATCCAGGCCAAGCGGGACGCGGGCAAGGCCGTGATCATCTCGGTCGGCGGCGAGAAGGGCAACGTCACGATCAACAGCGACGCGTCCGCCGCCGCCTTCGCGAACAGCGCCTACGCGCTGATGCGCGAGTACGGGTTCGACGGGGTCGACATCGACCTGGAGCACGGCATCAACTCGACCTATCTGACGAAGGCGTTGCGTCAGCTGTCCGGGCTCGCGGGCTCCGGTCTGGTGCTCACCATGGCCCCGCAGACCCTCGACATGCAGTCGACGTCGACCGAGTACTTCAAGACGGCGCTCAACGTGAAGGACATCCTGACCGTCGTCAACATGCAGTACTACAACAGTGGTTCGATGCTCGGGTGCGACGGCCAGGTCTACTCGCAGGGGTCGGTGGACTTCCTCACCGCGCTGGCCTGCATCCAGCTCGAAGGCGGCCTGGACGCGTCGCAGATCGGGTTCGGCACCCCGGCCTCGCCCCGCGGCGCGGGCAGCGGGTACGTCGACCCGTCGGTGGTGACGGCCGCGCTCGACTGCCTCGCCAAGGGCACCCGGTGCGGCTCCTTCAAGCCGTCCCGTACGTACCCGGACATCCGGGGCGCGATGACCTGGTCGACCAACTGGGACGCGACGGCGGGCGACGCGTGGTCGCGGGTCGTGGGCCCGCATGTGCACGGCCTCCCGTGACGCTCAGCTCCCGGCGGGCGGATGCGTCAGGTAGTAGTCGAGCACCGGGGCGATCTCGGTGAGCCACTCGTACAGCCGATCCTGGCGCTTGGCGTTCACCCGGCACTCGTAGAACCTGCCGTCGGTGAGCGCCACGCCCACCAGCAGCCAGCCGTACGGGCCGTTGGCGTAGTGGACGGTCCGGATCTCCGGCCAGGTGAACTCGATGGCGGAGCCGTGCTGTTCGAGCCGGACGCCGTCCTCGTCGATGACGACCCCGTTGTGCGGGTCAGCGGCCAAAAACTCCGGGAAGGGGGCGCCGTCCGGGCTCGGGACGCCGCCCGGCGCGTACGGGGGCGGGGGCGGAGCCGGGGCCTGGGCGGCTGGCGCGTACGCGGGCGGAGGCGGGCCGAAACCAGGGGCGGGTCCGGGGTGGGGTCCGGGATGGGGTCCGGGGGCGTGCGGGGGACGCTGCTGATCCATGGGGGGCCATCGTACGGGGGGCGGGTACGGCGGGCCGGGCAGGCCACCAGCCGGGGCGGGCGGGCCGTCAACCGGGGCAGGCGGGGCAGGCGGGCGGGCTCCTCATGGGTGCGCTGCGGGAGGTATGGGGTCCGTTGACCTGGTGTCGAGCCGGATGTTAGACACGGGGCAGCAACAGACGCAACGCACGTTGCAAGGAATGCGACACGAGGTGCGGGGCGGCACGAGGAGGAACCCGATGGCGGCAGCGGCACCCCCGGAGCGCACAGAACTCGGGCGACTCGGGGAACTCGCGAACGAACGCGTGGACTTCCGCTTCAAGGGGCTGCCGCCGGACGCCGACGGGCTGACCGTCGGCGAGCTCGCCGCCCAGCGCCGCAACCTGTTCACCGGCGGCTTCACCACGCCCGTACTGGCCCTGTCGGCCGAGCGCGTCGCGCACAACCTCGCGCTCCTTGAGACCTACGCGGAGCGGCACGGACTGGCCTTCGCGCCGCACGGCAAGACGTCCATGGCGCCCCGGCTGTTCGACCGGCAGCTGGCGCACGGCGCGTGGGGCATCACGGTCGCGGTGCCGCATCAGGTACGGGTCGCCCGCGCGTTCGGCGTCGAACGGATCTTCCTCGCCAACGAGTTGGTGGACGCGGCGGCGCTGCGCTGGCTGGCCGGTGAGCTCGCGGCCGATCCGGCGTTCCGGCTGATCTGCTATGTCGACTCGGTGCGCGGCGTCGAGCTGATGCACGCCGCGCTGCGGGACGCGCGCGCCGTCCGCCCGGTCGACGTCACGATCGAGCTGGGCGCGGGCGAGGGGGCGCGCACCGGGGTGCGCACCGAGGCCGAGTGCCTGGAGATCGCGGGCGCGGTGGCGGCGGCCGACACGCTGCGCCTGGTGGGCGTCGCGGGGTACGAGGCGCCGGTGCCCGACGCGGACGGCGAGCGGGTGCGCGCCTGGGTGCGGCGGCTCGTCGCGCTCGCCGTCGCGCTCGACGCGGACGGCCGGTTCAAGGACCTGGACGAGATCGTGGTCAGCGCGGGGGGCAGCGAGTGGTTCGACGCGGTCGCGGACGTCTTCGCGGAGATTCCCGACCTGTCGGCGCCGGTGCTGAAGTTGCTGCGCTCGGGGGCGTATGTCTCGCATGACGACGGCCAGTACCGTCGCCGTACGCCGTTCAACCGGGTCCCGGCGGAGGGCGAGCTGCGGCCCGCGTTCCGGCTCTGGTCACAGGTGGTGTCCCGGCCCGCGCCGGACCAGGCGTTCGTGAACGCGGGCAAGCGGGACGCGGCGCACGACCTGGATCTGCCGGAGGCGCAGGCCGTACGGGACGCCCGTACGGGCGAGGTGCGGGCCGCCGACGGGATCGCGGTGACGGCGCTGTCCGACCAGCACGCGTGGCTGCGTACGGAGCCGGGGGCGGAGCTCGCGGTCGGGGACTGGGTGGGGCTGGGTCTCTCCCACCCGTGCACATCCTTCGACAAGTGGCAGCTGATCCCGCTGGTGGAGGCGGACGGCACGGTAGTGGACTACGTCCGCACCTACTTCTGACGCGAGCCGCAACCCCGGCCCGGTCGAGGACCGTGGCCAGGCGCCGTGGCCAGGCGCCGTGGCCAGACGCCGCGACCCAGTCCCGCGGCCCGGTCCCGTGCCCCGGTGTCACACCTCAGGTGGCGCACCTCACGTCGCCGCCCGCCGCGACGGCACTTCCAAGCCCGCGGCCGACCCCGGACCTGCGTTCCGCGTGCGAACGCCGACGGCCGCATTGCGATGGAAGGCCCGGCCGGGGCTATGGCGGTCCGTATCCGGGCCCGGCGCGGCTCCGGAGCGGGAAACACCGCGCGCCGCCGGGAAGCGCGCCCGTAAAGTTGCCGCATGCAGGTGATCCAGTCGACGAAGCTCGCAAACGTCTGTTACGAGATCCGGGGCCCGGTGCTCGAGGAGGCGATGCGGCTCGAAGCAGCGGGGCATCGCATCCTCAAGCTGAACACCGGCAACCCCGCGGCCTTCGGGTTCGAGTGCCCGCCGGAGATCCTTGAGGACATGCTGCGCAACCTCGGTTCCGCGCACGGCTACGGCGACGCCAAGGGCCTGCTCGCGGCGCGGCGCGCGGTGACGATGCACTACCAGACGCTCGGCGTGGAGTCGGACGTCGAGAACGTCTTCATCGGCAACGGCGTGTCCGAGCTGATCGTGATGGCCATGCAGGGCCTGCTCGACGACGGCGACGAGGTGCTGGTCCCCGCGCCCGACTACCCGCTGTGGACGGCGGCCGTCTCGCTGTCCGGCGGCACCGCCGTGCACTACCGCTGCGACGAGCAGGCGGACTGGATGCCGGACCTCGCCGACGTGGAGCGGAAGGTCACCGACCGCACCAAGGCGATCGTGATCATCAACCCGAACAACCCCACCGGCGCGGTGTACAGCGACGAGATGCTGCGCGGGCTGACCGACATCGCGCGCCGCCACAATCTGCTGGTCTGCTCCGACGAGATCTACGACAAGATCCTGTACGACGGCGCGACGCACACCCCGACCGCCGCCATCGCCCCCGACCTGCTGACGCTGACCTTCAACGGCATGTCGAAGGCGTACCGGGTGGCGGGCTACCGCGCCGGATGGATGGTGATCTCGGGGCCGCGCGCGCACGCCGAGTCGTATATCGAGGGTCTGACGGTCCTCGCGAACATGCGGCTGTGCGCGAACATGCCCGCCCAGCACGGCGTGGTCGCGGCGCTCACCGGGCGTCAGACGATCAACGATCTGGTGCTGCCGGGCGGGCGGCTGCTCGAACAGCGGAACGCCGCGTATGAGCTGCTCACCCAGATTCCGGGCGTGACCTGCGTCAAGCCGAAGGGCGCGCTGTATCTCTTCCCGCGGCTCGACCCGAACGTCTTCAAGGTCAAGGACGACCGGCAGCTGGTGCTCGACCTGCTGCGCCGCGAGAAGATCATGGTGGTGCACGGCACCGGCTTCAACTGGCCGGAGCCCGACCACTTCCGGATCGTGACGCTGCCCCAGGCGACGGACCTGTCGGACGCGGTCACCCGTATCGGGAACTTCCTGGACGGCTACAGCCAGCCCTAGGGCGTGTCGTAGCAACGCAGCGCTGGCGCCCGGTCCGCGCGGCCACAGGTCGGCGCGGACCGGGGCCGGTCTCAGTGCGCGCCGGTCAGTTCCCGCGAGCCGCGGGGGCCGCTCGGCGCGAGCGCCGTCTCGTGCGCGTCCATGCGCTCGGCGGCGAGGATGGCCGCCGCCGTGTCCGCGCGGGACGCGGCGACGACGAGCGCGCGGCCCGCGAGGGCGTGGGCGCGTCGGTGCAGATCAGCGATGTGCGGCTCGTGGACGGCGGTGGCGACCGCGGCCCGTGCGGGGTGCTCGCCGCCGCGCAGCCGGGCGATCTGCCGGGCGAGGTCGTCCACGGCCGCCGTCAGGTCCGCCGCGCGGTCGGCGTCCGTGGTCAGCGCGCGCAGCTCGTCGGTGAGGGCGAGCAGGGCCGCGAGATGCCCGGCGAGCTGGATGTCCAGCTCCTCCTCGCGCGAGCGGTGCGGATAGTCGGAGTCGGGGCCGGGGCCGGAGCCCGCGGCGGAGCGTGCGCCGGTCGCCTTGTGGACCGACTTGGTGTGGATCGGTTCGTACATGGGGACGGCCTCCTACTCACGCGGTGAGACCATCCTACCTTAGATCGCGTCTAAAGTTGCGTCGGATCCTGGAGGGGCGCTGGAGCCCGGCGCCGGAGCCCGGCCCCGCCGCCCCTCCCGATCGGCTCAGCCCAGGCGCTTCACCAGGGCGCGGTACTCGTCCCACAGCTCAGTCGGCGTGTGGTCGCCGAAGGTGTTGAGGTGCTCGGGGACCAGGGCGGCCTCCTCGCGCCAGACCTCCTTGTCGACGCTGAGCAGGAAGTCCAGCTCGGATTCGGCGAGCTCCAGGCCCTCGGTGTCCAGCGCCTCCTTGGTCGGCAGGATGCCGATGGGCGTCTCGACGCCGTCCGCGCGGCCGTCCAGGCGCTCGACGATCCACTTCAGGACGCGGCTGTTCTCGCCGAAGCCGGGCCAGACGAACTTGCCCGCCTCGTTCTTGCGGAACCAGTTGACGTAGTAGATCTTCGGCAGCTTGGCCTGGTCCTTACCGGCGCCCACCTTGATCCAGTGGGCCATGTAGTCGCCCATGTTGTAGCCGCAGAACGGCAGCATCGCGAACGGGTCCCGGCGCAGCTCGCCGACCTTGCCCTCGGCGGCCGCGGTCTTCTCGCTGGCCACGTTGGCGCCGAGGAAGACGCCGTGGTTCCAGTCGAAGGACTCGGTGACCAGCGGGACGGCGGAGGCGCGGCGGCCGCCGAAGAGGATCGCGGAGATCGGCACGCCCTTGGGGTCCTCCCACTCGGGCGCGATGATCGGGCACTGCGACGCGGGGACGGTGAACCGCGCGTTCGGGTGGGCGGCCGGGGTGGTGGACTCGGGGGTCCAGTCGTTGCCCTTCCAGTCCGTGAGGTGCGCGGGCTTCTCCTCGGTCATGTCCTCCCACCAGATGTCGCCGTCGTCGGTGAGCGCGACATTGGTGAAGACGGAGTTGCCCCAGAGGGTCTTCATGGCGTTGGCGTTGGTGTGCTCGCCGGTGCCGGGCGCGACGCCGAAGAACCCGGCCTCGGGGTTGATCGCGTACAGGCGGCCGTCCTCGCCGAAGCGCATCCAGGCGATGTCGTCGCCGATGGTCTCGACCGTCCAGCCGGAGACAGTCGGCTCCAGCATGGCGAGGTTGGTCTTGCCGCAGGCGGACGGGAAGGCCGCGGCGACGTACTTCGCCTCGCCCTGCGGCGGGGTCAGCTTCAGGATCAGCATGTGCTCGGCCAGCCAGCCCTCGTCGCGGGCCATCACCGAGGCGATGCGCAGCGCGTAGCACTTCTTGCCGAGCAGCGCGTTGCCGCCGTAGCCGGAGCCGTACGACCAGATCTCGCGCGACTCGGGGAAGTGCGAGATGTACTTGGTGGTGTTGCAGGGCCAGGGGACGTCCGCCTCGCCCTCGGCCAGCGGCGCGCCGAGCGAGTGGACGGCCTTGACGAAGAACCCGTCCGTGCCGAGCTCGTCCAGGACCGCCTGGCCCATGCGGGTCATGGTGCGCATCGAGACGGCGACATACGCGGAGTCGGTGATCTCCACGCCGATCGCGGAGAGCGGGGAGCCGAGCGGGCCCATGCAGAACGGGACGACGTACATGGTGCGGCCGCGCATCGAGCCCCGGAAGACGCCGCCCTGCTCGTCCTTGCCCTGGAAGATCTCGCGCATCTCGGCGGGGTCCTTCCAGTGGTTGGTCGGACCCGCGTCCTCCTCCTTCTCGGAGCAGATGAAGGTGCGGTCCTCGACGCGCGCCACGTCGGAGGGGTCCGACGCCGCGTAGTAGGAGTTCGGGCGCTTGACCGGGTCGAGCTTCTTGAAGGTTCCCCTGGCGACCAGCTCCTCGGCCAGGCGCTCGTACTCCGCCTCCGAACCGTCGCACCAGACCACCCGGTCCGGCTGTGTGAGTGCGGCGATCTCGTCGACCCAGGAGATCAGCTCTTGGTGGTGGGTGGGAAGCACAGCGTCGCGCGCCACGATCGCTCCTGTATGAGGGTGTGTGGGAGGGACACCCCTGTCCAAGGTGTCCGCTTTCATTGACTGTCGCCCCATGGGGGCCGCGACCCGGACGCTTCGCTGCGGTGCTTCAGGGCGCTCATCCGGTGTCGACCTCACTCATTTGATCATCCGACGGTCGCGCCCATCTGTCCAGGGGTCGTCACACGTGAGCGTTACCACTCGCCGACCCGGAACTTACGGGCCCGTAGCTACCATGACAGCCATGACTTCTCGCGAGGCCGAGGCGCCGACCGACACGACCGAGACACCTTCGCCTCCGCCGGGCGCTCCGGACCCGGCGAGCGCCCTGAGCCCGGCGCCGCACGGGGTCAAGCCCCGGCTGCGGGGGTGGCTGCACGCCGGGATGTTCCCCGCGGTCCTGGTCTCCGGGCTCGTGCTGATCGTCTTCACCGACTCCACGCGCGCGCGGATAGCCTGCGGGGTCTACGTCCTGACCGCGTGTCTGCTCTTCGGCATCAGCGGGATATACCACCGGGGGAACTGGGGCCCGCGCGGCGAGGCCGTGCTGCGGCGGCTCGACCACGCCAATATCTTCCTGATCATCGCGGGCACCTATACCCCGCTGACGCTGCTCCTGCTTCCCGGTTCCACCGGACGGGCGCTGCTGTGGGCGATCTGGGCGGCAGCGGTGGCCGGAATCGCGTTCCGGGTCTTCTGGGTCGGCGCGCCGCGCTGGCTCTACACGCCCTGCTATCTCGCGATGGGCTGGGCCGCGGTGTTCTTCCTGCCGGACTTCCTGCGGGTGGGCGGCGTGGCCGTACTGGTGCTGGTGATCGTGGGCGGGCTGCTGTACAGCGCGGGCGGGGTGATCTACGGGCTGAAGAAGCCGAACCCGTCACCGCGTTGGTTCGGCTTCCACGAGGTGTTCCACTCGTTCACGCTGGCGGCGTTCGTCGTGCACTACGTGGGGATCTCCCTGGTCGCGTACGGCCAGCACGCGTGAGCGCGCTGGCCGTACGCGAGTCGGGCGCGGGCCGTACGCCGGGGCCGTCGCGCTAGCGAGCGCGCCGCACGTCGGCCTTCGTGCAGGCCTCGCCGTCCCCGTTCGGGTCCAGCTTCAGCGGGTCCTCCTGGCCGTTGACCCGGAGGCGGCCGTAGTCGTGGTCGGCCAGCCAGGTGCACCGGGCCGCGGTCGTCGCCGCGACGGACTTCGGGAAGACCGTCGGGACGCAGACGTTCGCGCTCCCGTAGTGCCGGTCACAGCCCGAGATCTGCGGACTGACCGGCTGCGAATCCCGCTTCTTCGGCAGCTTCTTCGCCTTCTTCGACTTCTTGGGCTTCTTTGACTCCTTGGAGTCCTTGGAGTCCTTGGACTTCTCCGTCGATTCCCCGACGTCCCCCGCGAAATCGTGGATGTGCGCCTTCGGCGTGTCGTCGGCCAGCGCCGCGGGGCCGCCCAGTTTGACCCACTCCGCCACCGACGGCACACCGTTCGCGTCGACCGCGAACAGCATGTACCAGCCGGGCGGGGCCAGGTTCGGGTTGGACGTCACATTCAGGTCGACGTTGTCGCCGTCGACCGAGAGCGGCAGATCGACGAACCGCTGGTTGGGGTCGGACGAGTGCGTCACGGCCGCTGGCTTGATCAGCTCGGCCTTGGCGATCGGCCGGTCCACGGTGATCCGCTGGGTGTCGCCGTACTTCCACTCCTTGTTGATCACCGAGGTGATCTCCGGGCGCTCGCCCTTGAAGAGGTACGGCGGGGTGTAGACCGACACATTGTGGTTCCAGGAGCCGTCACCCGGATTGTCGCCGGTGGTCATCACCCGGCCGTCCGGCAGCAGGAACGCCGACGAGTGGTAGCCGCGCGCCTCCGGGTCGACGGCGACCTGGTCGAAGGTCTCCGTCTCCGGGTCGAAGATCGACGTCTCGTACACCGGGTCGGCCCGGTTGTGCAGCGCGCCGCCGGTCTCCAGGACCTTGCCGTCGGGCAGCAGGACGGCCGACACGTACATCTTGCCCTGGTCGCCGGTCTGGTCCACCGGTCCGTCGCCCAGGTCGACCTTGCCCTGCGGGAGCAGCGGGCCGTTGCGGTAGGCCGGGTCGGCCTGCTTGAGGTCGATGATGTCGGTCAGCCGGTTGCCGTCCGGGTTGGTGTCGATGTTGCCGCCGCCCATGGTCAGCACCTTCTGGTCCTGCGCCGGGGGCAGCAGCACGCTCGCCGACTGGTCGCGTTCGTCCTTCCTTTGCAGACCGGGCACGTCGGTGATGGTGTTGGCGTCGTAGTCGTAGATCGACGCGCCGGTTCCGGGCAGGCCGTTGCCGAAGACATGGCTGCCCGAGTAGAACAGCCGCCCGTCCTGCATCAGGATCATCGAGGGGTACAGGCCCCAGAACGACCAGGTCTGGTTGACCTCGTGGGTCGGCAGCCACTTGTTCTGCTCCGCCGACCAGCGCTCGGTCGTCACCGAGCCCGAGGAGTCCTCGCGCAGGCCGCCGAGCGACAGCACGTCGCCGTTGCCCAGGATCGTCGCGGACGGGTACCAGTGTCCGTCGTTCATGTCGTTGGTCTTGACGTAGGACTCGGTCTCCGGGTCGAACAGGTACGAGTCCTTGTAGCCCTGGTAGCCGATGGTGCCGTCGTCGTAGCCGCTGGTGCCGCTCATCACCAGGACCTTGCCGTCGGACAGCTGCACATGGCCCGCGCAGAACATGTCGTCGGGCGTGTAGACGTCCTTGTACGTGCCGTCGGCCGGGTTGTAGAGCGTCGTCTCGAACTCGCCCCGCTCGAACCGCTCCGGGTCGTTGCCGGAGCCCGCGATCAGCAGCACCTTCCCGTTGTGCAGCACGACCGAGTGCATGGAGCGCACCGGGTTCTCAGTCGGCAGCACCTCCCACGCGCCGTCCGCGCACTCCGCCGCCGTGCCGGTGCATTCCGGGTCCGGCACGGGCTCCTCGACCCGCTCCATCACGTAGTCGTCCGTGGTGACCGCGCCGACGCCGAACACCGAGACGCCCCAGGTGATCTGTTCGGTACCGGCCGGGATCTGCGGTGTACGCACCTCGGCCGCGGCGTAGGCCTCGCTCACCGGTAGCGTCTTGAGGTCGGTCCAGTACTGCCAGCCGTCCGTGGCGTCCCTGCGGAAGAGCGTGATCGAGGCGTCCGGGGTGGTCGACTTGTACCAAAGAGACAGGTCGTACTGCGCGCCCTCGTCCACGGTCGGCGCGCACTCGGCCGATTCGGTGATCAGCGCCTTGCGGTCGCCGTCGACGCGGCGGGTCAGCTCGACCTTCATCGCCTTGGTCCCGGAGCGGGCGTCGGCGACGGTCTCGAAGGTGAAGTCGTTGTCGCCCCAGCCGGACTTGCTCCAGCAGGCGGGCATATCGCCCTCGCCCGCCGTCTCGAAGCCGGGGTTCTTGATGAGGTTGGGCGCTGCGGCGGCCTGCTGCTGCGGTACGGAGACCAGCAGCCCGCCGGTGAGTACGGAGACCGCCAGCAGGGCGGTGCGGAGTCTGCGCCGGGGTGTGGCGCGTCGGGGTATGCGGCTGGGTATCACTGGGTGTCCCCTCTTGTCGTACGCGTGATGCGGCTCGTTACGCCTTTCCTCTTACGGGTGTCGCGGGTGCGGCCGGTGCGGTCGGTGTGGCCGGTGCCGCCGACGGGTGGCTCGCGCGGGCGGCGCGACGCTCGCGGCGTCCGCGGCGTCCGCGGCGCGGCAGGTAGATCAGCGCCTCCGTGGCCGCGTACCGCAGGACGAACGTGATGAGCAGCGCGCTCACGGTCGCGGGCAGCACCGCGACCCCCCACGCCCCCACCAGCAGCGCGATCAGCGGCAGGCGCAGCACCAGGTCCGCGTTGGCGAGCAGCGCGAAGCGTGCCGTGCGGTCCGCCCAGTGCCGGTGCCGACGGCGTTCGCGGAACAGCAGCACCTCGATGAGCAGGAAGTTCCAGGCCACGCCGAGCTGGTTGGCGAGGAGTTCCGCGGGGAGGTAGTGCATCCCGGCGCGGGTGAGGACGTACAGCGCGGCCAGGTTCGGTACGAAGCCGGTGACGCCGATCAGCCCGAAGGCCGCCATGCGGGCGAGCGGCGACGCCGTACGCAGCTCCACCAGCCGCCGCAGGAACCGGGGGCACTCGCCAGCGGTCGGCCTGGACTCGGCCGCGTACCGGTCCTGGACGGTGTAGGGCACTTCGGCGACCGTGCCGGGGCGGCGGCGCACGGCGAGTTCGAGCAGGATGTCCCGACCGGGCGGTTTGAGCGCGTCCGTGGTCACGGCGCTGCGGCGGATCGCGAAGAAGCCGCTCATCGGGTCGCTGACGCCGCGCAGCGCGCGCGGGAAGAGGCCCTTGGCGAGCCAGGCGGCCGTACGGGACGCCGGGGCGCGGGTGGCGACGACGAGGTCGGCGCCGCGCTCCTCGCCGGTGGCGACCAACTCCGGTACCAGCGACGGCGGATGGCGGAGGTCGGCGCCCATGACCACGACCCAGTCGGACGTCGCGGCCTTCAGGCCCTCGACGACCGCGCCGCCGAACCCGTCGCCGGATCCGCCGCCGGATCCGCTGTCGGGGTGGTCGCGGTGGATGACGGTGACCGGGAACGGGCAGGTGCGGGCGGCCTCTTGGGCGATCCGCGCGGTGTCGTCCGTGGAGTCGTCGACGATGACGACCTCGCAGGGCAGCCGCGCCGGTATCGACTCGGTGATCCGACGGAGTAACTCCCGTACGCGGGCTGCCTCGTCACGGGTCGGAATGATCACGGTGACGGCACCGGGGTCGGGGACGTCGACGGCGGGGGCGTCGACGGCGAGCGCGTCCGTGGCGGGCAGGTCCGTCAGGGCGGCCGCAGCCGGGTCGGACACATCCGTCAGGGCGGCGGCGAACGTCCCCTCCGCGGGCGTGGGCACGGTACTGCTCATCGGCTCTCCCCGGTACCGTCGGTACCACTACCACCGGTCCCGCTACCACCGGTCCCGCTACCGTCGGTCCCTCCGTCGCCCGCCCCGGCGTCGCCCGCCCCGGCGTCGACCGCGCGGATCTCTATGCGGTCCGCGCCCTCGCCGAAGACGGCGACGGGCGTCGAGTGCTTCAGCGCCGCGCTGACCGTGGCCAGTTCGGGCGAGTCACGTCGTACCGTCGGCGACGACACCACATAGTCCAGGTCCCGCCAGCCGCCCGGCAGCGTCTTGGTGACCGCCGGGTCGAGGTCGGCCTTGTAGAACCAGATCGCGCCCAGCCCCGGCTGATAGCCCGCGTGCACCAGATCGAGCCAGAGCGAGTCATCGACCAGCACCCGCGTGTCGGCGCGGTCGGGCACCTCGTTGGCCATCCAGACGGCGGCCGCGCGATAGGGGCCGTTGGCGTCGACGGTCATCGCGGTGCGGTTGCCGTCGTACCAGCGGGGCGCGGTGTAGGCGAGCGCGAGAGAGGCGAGCGCGAGGGCGAGCGCCCAGCGCAGCCCGGTGAACACCCGCCGCTCGCCGGACGCGCGCGACCGCCGCAGGACGCCGTGGGCCACGCTGGCCGCCGCCCCGGCCAGCACCAGCGCGAGGAACGGCAGCGCCTGGATGACGTACATCGCGGGCAGATACCCCGAGGGGCGCATCGCCACCAGCGCCAGCACCGCCACCGTGAGCGCGGGCCCGGCCAGCGCCCGCGCGGTGACCGACCAGCGCAGCGCGAGCAGCAGCACCAGCGCCCCGGCGAGCCCGCCGAGCGGCAGCACCCGGTCGTAGTACAGCCAGGCCTGAAGGACCTCGTGCGACCCCGAGCCCGCGTCCAGGATGAACCCGGAGCCGGGGCGGGTCATCTGGTACGTGATGCCGTCCCACAGCGAGACATGCCCCTCACCTGAGAACAACTCGCCCTTGAGCAGGGCGTACAGCGGATAGCCGAGGCCGATCAGGGCGCAGGAGGTGACCGCGCCGGTGACGGCGAACTTGCGGGTGTCGCGGTGGCTGTGCCGCCACATGGTCACCAGCAGCGCGGGCAGCACGAGCAGCATGGTCTCCTTGGTGAGCACGCTGACCGCGGCGGTGATCCCGGCCGCGATGTGGTGCCACAGATGCCGGTTGGGGGACGCGGCCAGGCAGAACGCCAGCAGCATCCACATCACGGCGATGTTGTCCAGGAAGATCTCACGCTGGAGGACGACGGCGAGCGGCGACAGCCCGAAGAGCGCCATGGCCAGGGCCGCCGCCCAGCGCGGCAGCCACAGCCGACGGGCCAGGATGTAGAGCAGGGCCGCGCTCGCGGCGCTGACCAGCAGCATCGCGATCCGCATGGTGCCGACGGTCATCAGGTCGGGCGACAGCCAGGCGGGGATCCAGGTGAGCAGGGCGAGCTGGATCCAGCCGAGCGGCGGGTGGTCGTACCAGTACGTGTAGTGGGCGAGCCCCTCGCCCTGCTGGACGGCCCAGGCCTGGGCGAGGTAGGTGCCCTCGTCGTCGCTCAGGGTGGGGTAGGCGGCGATGTTCCAGCCCTGGACGACGAGGATCGCGGCGAGCAGGACGGCGCAGAGCGCCAGGTCGGCGGGCGAGCTGCGGAACCGTATGACGGGGCGTGCGGTGAGGACGCGCTGGGCGGATCGCGCACGGGTGCGCTGCGCGGGGACGCCGGACGTGCCCACCGCGGGAAGGGTGGAGGTCACCTGGCGGTCTCCTCGTGCTCCTCGTGGCTGAGATGCGCCCCTACATGGCTGGTCAGCTCCCACTCGCTACGGCCCCGCTGCTCCCGCCAGACCGCGCGGATCGCCGCGCCGGCCAGGAGCATCTGGTAGAAGGGGCCGCCGATGACGAGCTTCAGATAGTGCGCGAGGCGGACCCTCAGCCCGTACTGCTTGCCGAAGTCATGCAGTCCGACCACTTCGAAGACGAAGGTCACGATGGCGGTGATCAGCGGCAGGAAGGTGACGAAGGCGATGCCCACCGGGACGTCGAGGAAGAGGGCCACGGCGACGTTGAGCGGGATGACCACGCCGGTGAACGCCTGGAGGAAGGGGGTCATCAGGGTGTAGCGGGCCAGCATCCGCTGGCCGCGGCCGGGGAGCCGTTTCCAGTCCTGTTTGCGGTACACCTGCAGGAAGCCCTGGTTCCAGCGGGTGCGCTGCTTGAGCAGGGATATCAGGCTGCCGGGCGTCTCCTCGCGGGTCACCATGTCGCTGTCGTACGCGACGACGACGCGCTTGCCCGCGCTGGACAGGCGTACCCCCAGGTCGCAGTCCTCGGCGAGGCAGTCGGGGTCCCAGCCGCCCGCGTCCCGCAGCACGTCCGTGCGGACGAAGACGGTGTTGCCGCCGAGCGGGATGAACCCCTTCTGGGCGTGCAGGTGCAGCCGGGAGCGGAACCAGAAGAAGTACTCCAGGCAGTTGCGCAGGCTGTACCAGCTGGAGTGGAAGTTGATCAGCTGTACTCCGCCCTGGACCACATGCGCGCCGGTGGAGCGGAAGGCGTGGTCCACGTGGGTGAGCAGCTCGGGGTGCACCTGGTCCTCGGCGTCGAAGACGCCGACCACGTCGCCGCGGCACTCGGGCAGCGCGGTGTTCAGCGCCTTGGGCTTGTTCTTGGTGGCGTGGGTGTCGGTGACGACCCGTACGCGCGGGTCGCGGGCCGCCGCGCCGTGGGCGACCTCGGCGGTGTCCGGGTCGTCGTGGCCGACGATGACGATGATCTCGTAGGCGGCGTGGCTGGATTCCAGCAGTCGCTGGATGGTGTGGTCGAGCACGGCCTGCTCGTGGCGGGCCGGTACGAGGAGCGAGAAGGAGAGGCCGGTGCCGCCCCTGGGCGGTGCGAAGCGGGTCGCCGCGAGTGTCTCCGGCGTGCGCCAGGCGTGCATCTGCCACCACAGGGTGAAGGCAGCCATCCAGAACAGCGTCAGCGAAACGCAGACGATCAGTACGGACGTGAACAAATGAGTCCCCCCAGACCCTGAAACACGCAGAGCCCTGAAGCGCGCGCCCCTGAAGCACGCAGTCCCCTGGGGCGCGGCCGGACGGCCGCGCCACCCCCATTACTGCACCGAGGATAGAGGGATCATGTGAATCTCAGACAGAGTTCGGGGAAATGCCATGTTTCGCTGTCGTGCCGCGGCTATGCCTGACCCACCCTCACCTTGCGATCTGCCGCTCCCTCACCTTGAGGTCCGCGTCCTGAGGTCCGCCACGTCCGTCACGGGTGCGTCGCAGGTGAAGTTCCGGCACACGTAGGCGGCGCTGCGGCCGTCGACCAGCGGCCGGTCCCGCGTCAACGGCAGCTCTCCGCCGCCGGGTTCGCCGAGCGCCACCACCGCGCCGGGCGCTGTGGCCAGCAGCGCGGCGCGGTGCAGGGCGCGGGTGGCCGGGTCGTCTGCGTGGCCCACGACGGCGATCTCGCGGGGGCCGTCGAGCAGCGCCTCGGCCACCGCCAGACCGTGGCCGAGGAAGCGCGGGGCGCGCGGTCCGAGCGTCGCCACGATGCCCAACGCCCGCTCGGCGGCGGTGCGGTGCGGCTCGGCCCCGGTGTGGGCGGCGTAGCCGAGGAGAGCTCCGGCGGCCGCGCACCAGCCGGACGGGGTGGCGTTGTCGGTCGGGTCCTGGGGGCGGCGGATCAGCTGTTCGGCGTCGCGCGCGGTGTCGTACAACTCCCCGCTCTCGCCCGTGAACTGGTCGAGCACGATGTCCAGCAGGAACCCGGCGAACTCCAGCCAGACGCCCTCGCCGGTGACCGACGCCAGCGCCAGGAACCCGTCGGCGACGTCCGCGTAGTCCTCCAGCACCCCGGCGGTGGCCCCGCGGCGGCCGTCCTTGGACGTACGGACCAGGCGCGCGTCCGGGCCCATGTGCAGCCGTACGAGCAGGTCGCCCGCGGTCAGCGCGGCGTCCACGAGATCGGGCCGCTCGAAGTACGCGCCCACCTCGGCGAGTGCCGCGACGGCCAGACCGTTCCAGGCGGCGACCACCTTGTCGTCCCGCTCGGGGCGCGGCCGCTCGGCGCGTGCGGCGAGCAGCCTGGCCCGTACGCCGTCGAGCCGGGCGCCGTCCACCGCTCCCTCGTCGGCCGCCTGCTCGTTCACCGCCTGCTCGTCGGCCAGGAGCCGCAGCACCGAGGTCCCCTCCTCGAAGGTGCCCTCCTCGGTCACCCCGAAGCGGTCAGCGGCGAACGCGGCGTCCGCGTCCCCCAGCGCTTCCCGCAGCTGCGCGGCCGTCCAGACGTAGTAGGCCCCCTCGGCGTGTCCGCCGAGCCCGTCATCGCTGTCCGCGTCCAGCGCGGACGCGAAGCCCCCTTCGTTGGTGCGCAGCTCCCGCACCATGAAGTCGGCGGTCTCCAGGGCGACCCGCTTGGCCAGCTCGCTTCCGGTGGCCCGCCACAGATGCGCGTAGGCCCGGCACAGCAGCGCGTTGTCGTACAGCATCTTCTCGAAGTGCGGCACCAGGACCCCGCCGGGCCGCTGGCGCAGCACATACCGGTGGAAGCCCCCGCCGAGCTGGTCGAAGAGGCTGGAGCGGGCCAGGGCCGCGCAGATCCCCTCGGCCATCTCCAGCGCCCCTTCGGACTCCGTCCGGGCGTGGTGCCGCAGCAGGAACTCGATCACCATGCTCGGCGGGAACCGGGTGTCTCCGCCCCCGAGCCACCCGCTCTGCGGGTCGTACTCCCTGCTGACCGCCAGCAGCGCCTGCGCGAGCTCCGCCTCACCGGGAAGCCCGCCCCCGCCCTGGTCGATGCTCCGCCCGGCCAGGTCCCGCGTGATCTTCCCCGCGACCTCGCCCACCTCGTCACGCCGAGTCGTCCACGCACTGTGCACGCCTTCGAGCACCTGCCGGAAGGACGGCATCCCGTGCCGCGCCTCGGGCGGAAAGTACGTACCGAAGTAGAACGGCTCCCCGTCCGGCGTCATGAACACGGTCATGGGCCAGCCCCCCTGCCCCGTGGCGGCCTGCACGGCCTCCATATACACCGCGTCCACATCGGGCCGCTCCTCGCGGTCCACCTTGACGGACACGAAGTGCTCGTTCATGACCGCGGCGGTGCCCTCGTCCTCGAAGGACTCCCGCGCCATGACGTGACACCAGTGGCACGCGGCGTAACCCACCGACAGCAGTACGGGCACATCGCGCCGCCGCGCTTCCTCGAACGCCTCCGGCGTCCAGGGCCACCAGTCGACCGGATTGTCAGCGTGCTGAAGGAGATAGGGCGAGGTCACACCAGCCAGCCGGTTCATGCGAGCCAGCCTCTCACAAGGCTTGGCCTCGGCGGTGAGGCCACACAAGCCCTGCCGATGACCGGCCAGCTACACCACGCTGGGCACGCCGCTTCCGGTCCCGGCAACAGGGCCTCCACTGCACTGCCCGGACCCGTGCCGGTGCTCGGCTCGGTGGACCGCTACGACCCGCACAAGGCACTGTGCGACCGACCACATCGTCGAAACAGCCAGGGGTGGGGCGGACGCCCGCGACAGCATCGTCCTCACACACCAGTACCGCAACGCCGGCCGCTCCAACGACGGACGGCGAGCAACTCAACGTGCCGCTCACTCACCGCTTCCGCGGCCAGCTCGACGACCAGCTCCGCCACGGCCTCCTGCTCGGTGGTGGTCTCGCTCATCGCCCGCCGTTGGCTATGGTCTCGGCACCGGACGCCTAGCCCGCCGTGTCGGCCAGGGCGGTCATCCAGACCGTTACAGCGACGGCCCCTGGATCGGGGTATCCCATCGCGCGTTCTCCCAGGTAGCTGGAGCGGCCTCGGCGCGGGAGCAGTTCGGTGGTGGAAGCGGCTCCCGCGCGTGCAGCCTCGACCGCTTGCCCCAGTGCGTCTTTGTCGGACATCCCGCCAGCGAGGGCGTGCTCCCATGCCTGCGCCGGGTGCAGATCCTGGAGCTCGGCGCCGCTATCCCCTGGAACACCTGTGCACTCGGCAAGGCCATGGTCGCCTTTCTGCCGCAGCCGGAGCGGGAGGCTCTGCTCAAGGGTGAACTGGCCACGCTGACCGGACAGAGTGTGGTGGATCCCGCCGTCCTAGCAGGCCAGTTGGAGGAGATCAGGCGGCTCGGCTACGCGCGGGAGGACCAGGAGAGCGCGCTCGGCGAAGCCGGCATCGCCTCATCCGTGTTCGAGCGGAACGGACAGGTGGCAGGTGCCATCGGCGTCGTCGGCCCCGTCGAACGGCTCCTCACCGAAGAAAGCCAGCAGCATGCCGTCGCCGTGCGCGAGGTGGCGACTCTACTCTCGCGTGAGCTTGGGGCCGGGCGGGGCGTCGCTTGGCGGACATCGGGCTGAATCCCGCCGGTACGCCCTGCCGCACACGGTGAGAACCGCGCTGCCCCGAGCGCGTGGGCCGCTCGGGGCAGGAGAACAGGTGGCCCCGCGCCCCTGCGGCCGTCACCGTGGATCAGGCGTGGGATCCCAGCAGTCGTACGACATCGACCAGGCGGTGGGAGAAGCCGGACTCGTTGTCGTACCAGCCGAAGACCTTCACGTGACGGCCGTCGCCGGTGACCGTGGTCAGCTTCGAGTCGAAGATGCAGGACGCCGGGTCACCGACGATGTCGGACGACACGAGCGGGGCGTCCGTGTAGCGCAGGACACCGGCGAGCGGGCCGGCCGCCGCCTCGGCGAAGAGCCCGTTGATCTCCTCGACGGTGGTCGGCCGAGACAGGTACACCGACAGGTCGGTCATCGACCCGACCGGTACCGGAACACGCAGCGACAGGCCCGCGAGCTTGCCGTTCAGCTCGGGCACGACGAGGCCGATGGCCTTGGCGGCACCGGTCGACGTGGGCACAACGTTGACCGCGGCCGAGCGCGCACGCCTGGGGTCCTTGTGCGGACCGTCCTGCAGGTTCTGGTCCTGCGTGTACGCGTGCACTGTGGTCATGAGCCCGTGTTCCACACCCAGTCCGGCGTGCAGCACCTTGGCAAGGGGCGCCAGACAGTTCGTCGTGCACGACGCGTTCGAGACGATGTGGTGGGTCGCCGGGTCGTAGGCGGTGTGGTTGATGCCGTAGGCGAGCGTGATGTCCTCGTTCGACGCCGGCGCCGAGATGAGAACCTTCCGCGCCCCCGCCTCGAGGTGAGCGGAGGCCTTCTTGCCGTCGGTGAAGATGCCGGTGGACTCCACCACCACGTCGACACCGAGCTCACCCCACGGCAGCTTGCTCGGTTCACGCTCCGCGTACACCGCGATCTTCCGGCCATCGATCACGAGGGAGTCACCGTCGGCCTCGACCTCAGCGTTCAGGCGGCCCATGGTGCTGTCGTACGACAGCAGGTGCGCGAGGGTCGCCGCGTCCGTGAGGTCGTTCACCGCCACCACTTCAAGATCGGTCTCGTGGGTGAGTGCCGCACGCACGAAACCGCGCCCGATGCGGCCGAATCCGTTGATGGCGATCTTGATGCTCATGTCGTTTCTCTTCTCTATGTCGTTCGATGGCGTCGCGGGCGGTATACCGGGGGACGGCCCTGACTACTTGCGTGCCGCGAGCAGGGCGATCCAGGCCAGAGAGCCGCCGAACGCGCCCCAGTCGGAAATCTTCGACTCCTCCAGGGCCAGGGCGATCTGCTCATCACGGCGATGACGGCTTGCCGCTTCCCGGCCGACGGCTCGACCGTGGCGAGTTCTGGGGCAGCGCCTTGCATCGCAGAGGTGACCTCTCACTGAGAAAGTAACCAGATCAGTAGGTTACTAGAACACTACAGACATCTCGACGAACCAGTCAATGCGGTTACTCTTGGGGGATGAACTTCGCATTCGTCAGCGGCAGCGTGGCCCTTGACTTCGTCGGTACGGTGCAGAGCCGACGGGATGCCCCGCTGGATCTGCTCACCTCATCCGCCGATCTTTCCGAGTGGACCTCCGCCTCCGGGCTCCTCGACGACCCCGCGACAGCGACCCAGGCAGACCTGGCCGCGGCGGTACGCCTGCGCGAGGCGGTCTACCGCCTCATGCTCGCCTCGGCCGACCGCTCGCCGTACCCCCTTGAGGACTGCGCCGCGGTCAACCGCGCCGCCGTACCCAACCCGGTACGCGCCGAACTCCGGCCCGACGGCACGGTGAAGCACCAGGGCACGGTCGACGCCGTCCTGTCGACAGTGGCCCGCGACGCTGTCCAACTGCTAGCCGAGACGCCCGAGCTGGTGAAGGAGTGCGCAGCACCGCACTGCACGCGGCTCTACGTCGACCGCTCTCACCGCGGCTCTCGCCGTTGGTGCGACATGACCCGTTGCGGCAACCGCGCCAAGGCGGCCCTGTACCGCTCCCGCCACGCCTGACCCCGTCGCCACCGACGCCCCGGCAGGCTAAGCAGGTCACGCGTACATGGGAACAGACGAGGTCACACAGGCCAGGGAACGGAAAAGCAGTTCGGTGGAAGCGGCTCCGAGGTCCATATATCCGATGCTGCGATGACCGAGATACGACGCCCTCCCCTTGCGCGCCAGCAACGGAATCGTGGACTCGGCACCGACCTGTGCCGCCGTTGCCGCGACGGATGTGGTGCGGCGCAGACACTCCGCGTCGTCGCAGGAGCCTCGGAACGCCGCCAGGGCGGGCGCGAAGGCATCCACCATGGTCTTGTCCCCAGTGGCAGCGGCTCCCAGCTCGACGATGACGGCGAGCCCGGCGTCAAGAGCGTCCGCGAACCGATGGGGATCGACCTCGGCGGTCGGCAGCTCACGTCCGATCGCCTGGAAGGCGCTGCCATACAGCACCCCCGAAGCGCCACCCACCCGAGCCAAGAGCAGCACTCCCGCCTCGCTCAGCACGTCACCTGCGGCGTCCGGTACGTCGCCCTCGAAGCTCCGCGGGAGCCATGTGTCGACACGGTCGTCGGCAGGCAGAAGGGCAAGGCGAGGTCGCACTGAGCGACTCATGCACCCAGGATTCTCGCAGCGCCCGATCCGTCCGGGGATGCCCGCACAGGCCCCGTCGGAGCGGGCATCCCGAGACGATCAGGCCCCGACTCCGTCCCCTCAAGTCGACGGGCCTACATCAGAATCCGTCCGTAGGAGGGTCATTACCCTCGCCATGGCAGTCAGGTGCCCCAACGCCCCAGGAGCGAGTGAGGGGAGCAGCGGGATCGTGCGAGTCCACGCGTCGGATTGCAAGAGCCCCAGCGCGATGTCCCAGGCCGTCTCCTCGGCGGGGGGCCTGTCCTGGTCGACGGCTCGGGCGAGTGCCAGGCAGGTCCGGATCACCCGGTCGTGGGCGCCGCTGTCCGCTGCCGGCGCCACCCGGGCGCCCGCCAGGTGCGCGGCAGCAGTACCGAGCGCCATCGCCCGGTCGTCCGGCGTCCGCGCCGCGTCGGCGTGCCGCCACACGGAAGCGGTGTCGCCGTTCACCGCTGCCAGGAGCGCCAGTTCCGTAGCTGGCTGTGATCCCGGCTGACGGGCGCGCCGCCATCTGCCGACCGAGCTCTCGGCGGCGTTCACGGCTTCCTCCGGAAGGCAGCGGAGCCGTTCCAGCAGGGCTAGGACGGCCATCGACCGTTCCGGCGTCGCCATGGAAGGGGCGGCCACGCGCAGCGCAGCCCGGCCGAGCGTGTCGCTCAGCCGGGGGGCAGGGTTCCGGACATCGGGGAAGGCAAGGAGCAGCGCCGCCAGCGCGGGGAGAGGGACGCGCGGGCTGCCCGTCTCCATCCGCCGTGCGAGGACCTCCACCAACGGCTCGGCGACGCGTGCCGCCGCCTCCGGGCAGTGTCGTACGAGACCGGCGGCGACGGCCGTCAGTGCCTGCAGCCGTTGTGCGGTGTCTCCCGTCACCATCGCCGTGGCCGCATCCTCGTCCCCGGCGTGAGCGAGGGCTTGGGCCACGACGTTGGTCAGACCAGGGGTGGCTCCGGTGGGCAGCAGCCGGGCCGCCGCCCGGGCGTGACGGGTGCCCGGGTCGTCGTGTCCGGCGAGGGAACAGCCGAGGGAGAGGGCCGCCAGGTGCCACGCGCGGGCATGTGTGCCGGGTAGGCGCCGCACGAGCGCTTCGACTTCGTCCGATGCGCCTGCCACGCCCATGGCCTGGCAGAGTTCCGCAGTCCAGCCTTCAGGGAGATACGGGGTGCTCGCGGGCTGTGCCGCAGGTCGGCTCCGCAGGGCCGCCTCCAGAAGTTCCCGGCCGCGGAGGAGACGTCCCGCAGCCACCTCGTCGTCCACTTCCAGAAGCAGGGGGAGGAGAGGCTGTTCCGGACGGTCGGGGTACGGGCCGTCGCCGGGGCGCAGCAGGCCGGTCGATCGCCGGTGCGGGTCGGGGCGGCGGGACGGGGTGGAGGCCCGCGTGTCCTCGGGTTCTGTTTGTGTGGGCTGTGGTGCCCGGGTGGCTTGTGCGCCGCGGGTCATCCGCGCTGCGTTCAGCGCCGCCCGCTCGGCGTCAGCTTTCCTGCGCTTCGCCTTGCGCTCCGTCTCGCTCTTCTCGACGGCCTCCTGCGCTGCCTCGCGGGCCCGTCGAGCCCTCTCGTTCCCATCTGCGTCAAGGATCGATTGCGCCCGTTCCAGCAGGGGGTCTCCGAGGATCCCAACGCGCTGGTCTTCCGGTACTGCCTCTATCTGGCGTCTGACGCCGTCTGGGTCGCCTATCGCTTTCATGGCCACTGTGGCCTCGGCCAGGCGCTCCAGTGTCCCGGCGAGCTCGCGACGCAGGTGGGCGCGATCGGCTTCGGACAAGGCATCGGACGGGGAATCGGACGGGAAATCGGAGTCCCTCATCGCCTCGATCGCCCGATGCGTCCGGGCTCGGGCCCTGCGCAGCTGCTCGGCCGCTCGGCGGTGTCGCTTCGCGGGCAGAGCGACGAGCACCGACGCCGCGGTGGCCAGGACGTCGACCGCTCCCAGTCCTTCCGTGTCGCCGAGTTCCTCGCAGACGGCCTCGACGCGATCACCGGCGTACGGGCCAAGGTCGGGCGCCACCTGCGCCAACGCTCCGTAGAGTTCCACTGCCGCGGTCCGGGCGCGCAGGTCTCCCGCGCTGAGCGTCTCCGCCCGGGAGTGCAGCGTCATGACGGCGTCCAGTTTCCCTGCCGCCTCGGTGATCGCCGCCGTCCCGGCCGCCGGGTCCTGGAGCACCGCGCGGAATACGGGCCGGGCGGCGTCGGGACCGTTCAGCCGGGCGAGCGTCCCGGCGGCGCAGAGGAGTCGTACATACGGCTCTGGTTCTCGGAAGGGACCGGGAAAGCCCTGATGCGCACGGTCCCGGGCCAGCCACTCCGCCGCCTCCCGCACGAGAGCGTCGACATTCGGGTGGGTCCGTCCCACGGAGGGCTGCCCCGCGTACGCCAGTTCCACCGCTGTGTCCGCCAGGTGTACGGCCCTGTCGACGGCCGTGGGCGCGGAGCGCGCTAGGCCGCGTGCGCGCTCCGCGTCCCCGAGCCGGACGTGAAGAGCCGGGGCTCCGTCGGGCACGTACGTGTCGTGCGTCCGGCGCAGTAGGGACCGCGCACCGTAGAGGGAGGTGAGTGCCGCCAGACGGTCGGCGGACGTGATATCCACCGCCGCACCGATCTCCTTCTCGAAGGCGTCCAGCTGGGCGAGCGGGATGTCCGGCCCGGCCGCGCGGGCGAGTCGACGGAGGCGGAGCAAGTCGATGACAAACGAGGCGCGTTCGGCGGTACCGGTCAGCAGGCGGAGCTGATGTGCCAAGGGGTACGGAGGAGTGTCGTCCGGCCAGCCGGCCGCGCGCCACCTCCGCGACCAGAGCAGCAGTTCCTCGGTGTACCGCAGGACCGCTGCCCCTCCCACGTCCTCGCGCACCGCGCGTACGAGACGGGAGTCCGCCAAGGCGTACGTCCCGAGCACCGGATCCTCGGTCACGAGGGCGCGCCCCGTCGGGCCCTGTACCAGGTGGTCGAGGTGGTCCGCGGAGAGCCCGGTCAGCTCCGCCAGGTCCGTGATCCGCAGGCCGCCGTCCGCCACGGCCAGCAGCCCCGCGACCTGCTCGCCCAGCGCCATGGCGTCGGGTGGTGGCCGTCGGAGCCTCGGTATCCCGGCAATGGGCAGGAGCGTTCGCAGATGACGGCTCTGACGCAGTGGATGCCACTGCTCGGGAACGTCGCAGGGAACGGGGGCGCAGCGGCGGAGAGAGACGATGACGCGCATGTTGGGCGGTGGGCGGGAGGGCAGAAGCGCGGCGATGCTCTCGCGCGCGGATCCCCGTACGGCTCGGTCCAGGCCTTCGGGTTCACCACCGGAGCGGGCCCCGGACTTCGGAGCCCCGCTCTTGTCTGCCCGACCCGGCCCGGCCAAGTCGCCCGACCAGGCCACGTCGTCGTCGAGTCCGTCGACCACGAGCAGGAGGTTCCGTCCATGGCTCGCGCTCTTCTTGGCGGCCTTGGCGAAGCGGACGTTCCACGCCTGGGTGTCCTTGGGCACCGGTCTCCTGGACCTGCCGAGAAGACGGTCGATCTGGCCGGCGATCTCGTTCTCGAACTCGGCTCGTGTGTCCGTGCCGTGGGCCGCGGAGACGAAGAAGGTCAGGATGTCGCTACCGATCGGGGGCTTCTGACGGACGTAACCGGCGAGCAGCGTCGTCTTGCCCACGGGGCCGTCGGCGTGCCAGCACAGGTAGGACGGTGCCTCGGGACGGGAGTCCTGGGCAAACGCCTTCATCTCCGTTCGTTCGTTCGCCCGCATGCGGACCTCGGCCGCGGAAACGTCAGGGGCCGAACCATGCAGCCCGATGAAGCGAGGGCAGGGGTCCGCCCGCCGCCGGTTCACGGAGATCTGCCCGCGCTGCGCGCTCCTTGCCTCCTCCTTCGCCGCCCGCACGGCGGCTTCCCACTCTGCGTCCGAGTACGTCGGAGTGATGTGCCCGCTCCGCGACCTGGCCACTACGGCCAAGAAGTCACGCAGTCGATCCGGCGAGGGGACCGTCTTCCCCTCGATCCAGCTTTGCAGCGTCGAGCGAGAGACGCCCAACTCCTCGGCCACGCCGCCATAGGTGAGCCGCTCAGGGGGCCACACCTCCTGCAGCATTCTGCGCAGCTCGTTCCTCGCGCGTCTGGCTGAACCCTTCACCGGCCCGCTCCCGTCCGTGATCGCTGCGCGGAAAACGCGGCGCCGCCGTACGACTTCAGGCGTTCGACCTGCGGAAACCGTGGTGCGATGGTCGGCGCAACTTCCCGGCACAAGCCCGCCGCCGTCAGTCTGGAGCCTCACGCCAGCAGCCGTAACCGGCTCCCGACAGAAGGACGTACTATGTCGCACCTCCCCGAACTCCTGCCTTACACGCTGCTCTTGAGCGGAGCAGCCGGTCTACTCTATGTGATCGCCCTGCTCGCCGTGACCCTCGTCTCCGTCCTCGCCTCCACACAGGATCGCCGCAAGGACGCGCGGACGACGCTCAGCATCCTGGTGCGTCGGCGACCGCGCTGAGGGCAGGGAAGGCATCCGATGCCGCGCACACCGGCGCTCGTGACGCGCCCTGATCACGTGAAACGAGCGCATGGCTTTGAGCGGGAACTCGGGTGCCTGAAGTGCACTTCAGTGAAGCACTGCTTCACCATCATGGATGGCCTGAAATCGTTTGTCAGGAGCGGGAATTACCCGAGAGAATCCTGTGTGCTGTCCCCGCTCAAGCCGTGGCGTTGCCTGCAGCTCCGCGACCGCCGAGCGCGGTCATGGCCAAGGCGGTCGAGTGTTTGAACCAGCGAGGACCGTCAAGGCCGGCGAAGCGTTTCCCGCTCGTCGCGGGGGTGGCCCGTCGGGAGCCTGCAGAGCCCTGGAATGGGCTTTCCCCGCGTGGGCGGGGACGTCCCGCACTTCTGGTCCCCACGGACCGGCCCGGAGTGCGGCTCCATCCAGGGGCACAGCCCTCGTCCAAGCCGCCACGTGTTGGTTTTCCGGCTATTGAACAGAAGGAGGTGGCACGGACTTGCCCGAGGCCCGACCACCGGTTCCTGCCGGACAGCGCGCCAGCTGGGATCCTCGCTTGCAGCCGTGCATCCCCGCCGTCGACCTCGACGGGGCGACCGCGCACCACTCCCTGAGCGCGGTATTCAACCGGGCCGACGAGCTGGCCGCCCTCGACTGCGCCTCGCCGGGCGAGACAGTCGCCGTCATCGAGTATTTGTTGGCCATCTGCTTCGCCTCCGGCACCTGTCCGTCCTCCGACGAGGACTGGAATGCCTGGGTCCTTGACCAAAAGCCCCTCGCACCGGCCGCTGAGTGGCTGTTGAAGCAACCGGCGGACGCCTGGGACATGTTTCATCCCACTCATCCCCTGGCACAGAATTCCGACCTGTCGAAGGATCTTCGCAAAAGCGGCACCGGAACCGCTCAGTTGATCATCGAGCACTCCGGTGACTACAACCAGCACTTCGACCACCATCATCTCGAACGCCACAACCCTCTCCCGGCAGCGGACGCGTTCCGCGCCACCCTCACACAGCACGTCTACGGCCCTTACGGACGGGCACGCATGTCCGGGGGCGAGCTCGGCGCCAGGGTCACCAATCTCGCTGCGGGCCGTCTGACAGGCAGGATCCGGGTCGTCGCCCTGGGGGGAACGCTCGGCGAGACGCTGCGCCTGAACCTCTATCCGCCCGACGGACCGGGGCAGACGCTCAACACCTCCTGGACCACATCCGTCCTTGAGCAGCGCAGGTTCGAAGAGAAACGGAAGCCCCGGGCACCGCGGAGCTCCGCGGACCTGCACAGCGCCCTGGGGCGTTCCGTGCTGCTGCGTCCAGCACACGGCCCACACGGGCAGATCATGGTCGACCGGGTTCTCATCGGCGCCGGTGAGGTACTGGATCTCGACCCGACGCGTCATCTTCAGGACGCCGTGTACAGCACGACGACGAACGGCGTGTCCAAGCCCCTGTGGCCCTCGCCCAGCCGAGCCCTCTGGCAACAGGCCCATGCCCTGTACGGCGCCGTCAACGACGGCCGGGGAGGGATGTACGCGCGCCTGCGGTCCCTTCTCCCGTGCCGGCGACCGGAGCCGGAGGGGCAGGACCCGGAAGAGCAGCAGGGTGCCCCGTACCACCTCTGGGCTGTCGGCCTCCTCGCCAACAAGGCACTCCCCGTCATCTGGACCCACGGCGCCTACCCCTATGCCCCGGGCATGGCCGCGCACCTCTACCGCGCTTCGCGCCGCGGCTCGGACATCGCCGAATACCTGGCGCAGACCCTCAAGAACGCGGCGATCGTGGCTGCGGAGACCGCGTTCCCCGCCATGAGGGCCGCGGACGAGGCCAGTCAGGTGGCACGTCTCGACGCCCGTTACGGCTTCTGGCCCGCAGCCGAGGACCCCTTCCTCGAACTGCTTGACGAGGTGATCGACCGGGGGTTCGAGGACGACGACCCGGTGTCCGCTCCCTTGGTCGCCTACGCACTGAAGTTGATGATCACGGCTCGCACCCGGTTGCTCCAACTCCTCGACACCCTGCCACCCGGCGACCGCTACAACCGAGCGCGGGCCCGGGCCGTACGGCTTTTCGAGGAGGCTGTTTCCGGCGACCGGGCCCCGGCCGAACTCCGAGGGGAGACAGCACTTGACTGAGCAGGATCCGTCGGCCGGTACGGAGGCACCCGACTTCCCGCACGACAGCGCGGCACTCACCACTTGGCTCACCACCCTCGTCCGCAATCGCGAGTACGGGACGCTCGCCGAACTCCGCCGGTCCCGGGTTCGTACCAACGCGCACATCCGCGCGGGCTGGTACGGAGGCGACGACCACCGTGACCTCTTCGAGCGGGTGGCCTTCCTGTTCGCGATCTACCACCAGGGGCGCCCCACACCCTCCTACGGCCACGGCAGTCTCGGCGCCGCGGCCCGCAGGATCGGGGACGGGACCGGGCGCGGGCCGGACAATCCCGGCGCCCAGAGGCTTCTGGACCGTGTCGTCGCGAGCCGACGGGTTCCCTGGCGGCACCTCCAGCACGCGATCACTCGGCTCCGTTCCTGCGAACAGCCCCCACCGTCCTGGACCACCCTGACCGAAGACCTCATCCGGTGGAACGACCGCAAGGCGCGCATCGCCTACGAGTGGTCGGTCCACTTCCACACCCCTCCGGGAACAGCCGGGAAGCGCGGAACGAACCCATGACGTGAGCGACTCCTCCACCAGCGATTCCATCGACGACTCGAAGGGACACCACCTCGTGACCGAGCCACCTCGGAGCCAGTTCCTCTCCTTGCACCTCATCGAGACCCTGGCCGCCGTCCTTCCGGTACGCGACGAGAACGGGCAGCCCAAGTCCCTGGTCTTCGGCGGTGTGGAACGCCACATGATCACGAGCCAGGCCCGCAGGCGCGCCGAGCGGGTCCACGCCCGCAACCGGGCCAACGCCGGTTTGGGGGAGCTCAAGGGACGAAGCATGGGCGTCCGTACCCGGGAGTGGGCCCTTCTGGCCGGCCGTGAACTCGAGTCCGCCCACGGCTGGGACCGGGACAGGGCGCTGGTCACGGCCCGCGCGGTGATGGAAGCCAGCGGTCTCAAATTCGGCGATCCGAAGAAGAAGACCGTGGCCAGTCTGACCAAGGTGCTCATCTTCGCGCCGTCCGACGCCGGAGCGAAGATCGCACGCCACATCGTCGACCGGTCGGCGGAGATCGAGGAGTGGCGCGACGCCTATCTCGAAGCCCAGGCTCGTATCGAGGCGACGAAGAAAACCCGCCGCGGGGCGAGGAACAAGGACACGGCAGAGAAAACCCGCCGCGGGGCGAGGAACAAGGACACGGCAGAACCGGATGTGGAGGAGACACCGGCGGAAACCGCCAGGGCCGTCGCCCTGCCGCCGCTGCCCAAGGCCACCCGCGATGCCGTTCTGCTGGCCCTCGCACCCCGGGACGCCGTGGACATCGCTCTCTACGGTCGGTTCCTCGCCGAGATCCCCGACTCACCCAATGTCGACGGCGCCGTCCAGACGGGACATGCCTTCACGGTGCACGAAGCAGAACAGATCGAAGATTTCTATGCAGCCGCCGATGACGCAAAGCTTGATCGCAAACGCAATGCTCTCGATTTCCTCGACGCCGCAGACGACGCGGGCGCGGGTATGACCGGGTACCAGTCCCTGATCTCCGGCACCTTCTACCGACACGCAGTCCTCGACCGTACGCAGCTTCGCGCCAATCTGAGGGTTGCCGGAATGGACGAGGCCGAGGCCGAACAGGTGGCGTCCGAGGCCGAGAAGGAGTTCGTGAACTCCTTCGTTGAGGCGTTTCCGGAAGCGAAGAAGAACTCCACCGCGTCCACCGGATCACTGCCGGCGCTCGTCCTCGCCTTCGAAGGGGAACGTCCCTACAACTACGCGTCCGCCTTTCAGAGGCCGGTCGACGAGGGGCCCTTGTCGACCGGCGGGGAAGGACCGGCGGGACCCGCCGCCGTACGCAGACTGCTGCGCCACCACACCTTCGTCAGCCGCCGTCGCGGCGATCTGCGCACCACGCGGTTGCTCACGTACGACCCCGAGATCGATCTGCTCCTGGGAGAGCTGGAACTGCCGGAACCGCTGTCCGTGGTGGAGCGGGCCGAGGACCTCACCCCGTGAGCGGCACGAACGACTCGCACGTCCTCCTCATCCGGTTGGCCGGCCCCCTGCAGTCCTGGGGGATCGCAGGAAGGTTCGCCCGTCGCGACACACACAGCCGTCCGACGAAGTCGGGCGTGATCGGCCTGTGCGCCGCGGCCCTCGGACTGCCCCGGGAAGAACCCCTCGGGGAACTCGCCGAGGTGCGCTTCGGGGTGCGGGCCGACCGGCCCGGCACGCCGCTTCGCGATTACCACACGGTCGGCGGCGGAAAGTACCCGCTGCGTCCGCGGGACCTGATCACCGACCACCAGCGAGCCGCCAAGGCGACCACGGACTCGTTGCCGACGCCACCGCAGGACGACGCCCTGGAGCCCGGTCCGTTCGGACGTGCCGAACTCCATGCCTGGTACGGCTCGCCGAAGTACGTCGTCGCCGACCCGAGGTCAGGGGCGCTCGTCTCCGGAGAGGTCCGCCGCCACAGCCTGATCACAGAGCGCTGGTATCTCACCGACGCCGCCTTCCTCGTCGGACTGGAGCACCAGGACAGACACCTCCTGGAGCGTGTGGCCCACGCCCTGGAGCACCCGAAGAGGCTGCTCTGGCTCGGCCGCAAAGCATGTCCGCCGTCGGGTGACCTCGCCGTCGGTATCGCTCCGGGCTCGCTCAAGGAGGTCTTCGAGACACACTCCCTGCTTCCCGATGCTGTCGGTCCCGAAGCCGAGCCGTCGGCAACCACGCAGCGCATACGCCCGTGGGCCTGGATCGAGAGCAAACGGCCGCTCCCCGCCGTCGGCCCCCTGCCCGACCAGCCCGTGCAATTCAGGGCGGACGGAGGGACCCACAGCCTCCGCTGGGAAACCCGCCACCGCATCACCATCGCCGCACACGCTCGTGGATGGGACATCATCCTGTGAACACGAACACCACCACGTCGGATGCTTCGTCGGGCGCGGGACGGGCCGCCAGGTTCGTCGCCGCGCAGACTCTGTTGGCTCTGGACGCCCGGCATCCTTTCGTCAGCAAATCGCTCATCAACGCACAGGACATGCACCGAACCGTCATGAGCGGCTTCCTCGGCTGGGTGGACGACGGCAGCCCGGATCCCCGTGCCCAGATGGGCATCCTGTCGACCTGGACCGTCGACCTCCGGCAGGCGCGGCTCAACCTGGTGGTCCAGTCGTCGCTCCCCGCCGACTGGAGCGGCATTCCCCGTGCGGCCCTGGCCGAGAGGCCGGAACCCCTCACCGTCGATCGGACCTTCCGCTTCGGCGACAGGGTCACCTTCCGCACGGTCGTCAATCCCGTCCACAGCGTTCCGCCTCCACAGGGCTCTCCGCCGAGGACCCGGGGCATCCGCGTCCCCCACACGCGCCCCGAACACGTAAAGGGATGGTTCGTACGGCGCCTCCAACCGCCCGGAGAACCCGCGATCGCCCCGGACGGCGTCACCCGCATCGGAGCGGACGCCGATACCGAGCGGATCGCCGTACGCATGCTCCCGAACGCCTCGAGCCCAGCACCGCAGAAGGGCCTGCGCATCGCCCGTGCGGAAATCAAAGGCGCCCTCACGGTCACCGACCCCAAGACCTTCGTCTCAGCCCTCGCTCAGGGCATCGGCCACGCGCGCGCGTACAGCTGCGGGCTGATTCTCGTACGCTGAACCATTACGAGAACGGCACGAGCCGGACGGCCGCTCGGTCGGACGGATCGGCGTCCCGGAACAGCGGGCCAGGGTGCGGCAGCACCGGACCTGCCGTACGCTCAGGCTTGCGGCTGAACAGTTTTGAGCATCTGCAGAGCGACCTGGATCTCCTCGACCGCACTGATGCGGTCATCGTCACTCGTGTGGAAGTGCATGGTCTCGTTACGGATCTTTCGAGTCTCCTTCACCTGCATCAGAGCCTTCTTGAGCGCTCGACGCAGGCGCAGTTCCAACTCTTGGATGAGGGCGTACGGGCGCAGTTCCTGCTCGAATCTGTGAGCCAGGTCGTGACCGGTCACGATCCCGGAGAGGCTGCCGTCGGGGTTCAGCACGAATACGCAACCGTGGTCGGCTACATCCGCCAGGCAGTCCACCATCGGCTCGTCGGTACGTATGGACCGGACCTTCAACACGGCAGCATCTTCGACAAGTGCGGCGCGCACCATCCAGGCCCGTATAGCACCCACGTCGCCCCCGAACCTGTCGTAACTGAATATCGAAGTGCGATTCGTCGGGCCTAGCCCGCGATTATCGATCATGAAACGCGGGTCATCGCCCGGCTCACCGCAACCGCACCGCATGAACGACCATCGCAGTGTAATAGAGCTTGTCCTATACTTTGAACATGAAGTCAACCCGTGCGGGAACCACCGAGAACATCTCCGTGTCCATGCCCGCCGAGCTGGTCAGCGAGCTCCGCTCCCGAACCGGCCGCCGCGGGCTGTCCAGCTACATCACCGAAGCCGTCAGGCACCAGCTCGCCATGGACGGACTCGCCGAGATCGTGACGTCGCACGAGGAGGAGCACGGCGCGCTCACGGAGCAGGAGATCGAAGCGGCTCGTCGCGAGCTGTTCGGAGACGTGAACGCCGAAGTCGTCGAGCGGGGCGCCGCATGAAGGAGCAGCCGGCCCACTCGCTGGTGCTCGACTCCGAGGCGCTCTCTCTGCTGCTGCGCAACGACCGCGGCATGGTGGCTCGCATCGAGGCGTCCCGACAGGCCGGAGTTCCCGTTCTCGTGTCCGCGCTGACCATCGTCGAAGCCGCACACGGGAAGACCGATCTGGCGCGCTTGAAGTGGGTGCTCTCCCGACTGCGAGTGGAACCGGTCAACCAAGAGGACTCCCTGACCGCAGTGAAGCTGCTTCAGGACGCAGGCGGACTGCACGGACACAAGTACGCGATCGACGCCCTCGTCGCCGCGCTCGCGCTCCGTGTACCGGCCCCCGTGATCGTTCTGACTTCCGACCGTGACGACTGGTCGAAGCTCTGCGGGAAGCGCGTGATCATCAGAGACGTGTAAGCACTGTCGACCACTGGGTCAGTGAGTTCACCGGCACCAGTAGCACGCGGCCTAACCCACCGACAGCAGTGCGGGCACATCGCGCCGTCGCGCTTCCTAAGCCTCCGGCGTCCAGGGCCACCAGTCCACCGGATTGTCAGCATGCTGCAGCAGATAAGGCTAGGTCACACCAGCCAGCCGGTTCATGCGATCCAGCCTCTCACAGCGCCTCGCCCGACCGGCGAAACCCTCACGCGCCCGCCTCACGCGGCCGAATTGCACCCTGACCTTCACCTACGTCTCAGGCGCGGGCACCGACAGCACGGAAAAGGGCTACTCGATGCGAGCCATCCGCTCGCGGAGTCATCCGGCTCGCGGAGTGATCCGCGTGACCGCATCGGTTCAGGAGGGGGTGCGCCTCCGTTCGAGGCCGTCGAGGATCAGGTCGAGTCCGAAGGCGAACTCGCCCCCGTCGTCCCGGTGCGTGAGGTGATGGCGGATGTGCCCGGCCAGGTCGGGGTAGCGCTCGGCGGGGAAGGACCGCAGGAAGCTCTCGCCCGTCTGCTGCATCTGGCCGTGGTCGAGGGGGAAGCCGAGTGACTGCAGTGCGTGCCCGACGATGTGGTTCTCGACCGTGTGGAAGGCCCGGTCGAGCAGGTCCGGCGGGAAGTCCGCCTCGCGCAGGTTGCGCAGGGCGCTGTCCAGATAGCGCATCCGCGACGGCCCCAGGCTGACACTGGACGTCCACAGCGGCGCCGACCAGGGGTGGCGCATGAGCGCGGCGTGCGCTGAGACCGCGCGCTGCCGCGCGTGGTCCTGCCAGTCCGCGCCGACGGCGGGCAGCTCGATCTCCGCGGCGACGAGGTCGAGCATGCCGTCGAGCAGGTCTTCCTTGTTGTCGACGTGGTTGTACAGCGCCATGCCCTCCACGCCGAGTTCCCGCCCGAGTCGGCGCATCGTCAGCGCGCCGATGCCTTCGGAGTCGGCCAGGGCGATACCGGCGCCGAGGACGCGCTCTCGGTTCAGCGGTGCGCGGCGTCCTGAGCGGGGCGGCCTCCCCTGCCCAGGGCTTCCCGGAGAGCTTGGGGAGGGGGGGTTCTGCGTCGGCACGGGCGGCTCTCATCTCCTCTTGACGGTCGGTGACCCGCAGCGTAACGTACGGCGTAAATATTTACGCCGTAAACACCCAGGCGAGGTGCCATGAAAGCGATCGTGCAGCGCGGCTACGGCGATCCCCGCGACGTGCTGGAGCTCCGGGACGTCGGCCGGCCGGAGCCGGGCGGCCGCGAAGTCCTGGTGCGCGTCCACGCCTCGTCGGTGAACCCGGCGGACTGGATACCGCTGGTCGGCCGCCCTTACGTCCTCCGGCTCGGGTTCGGCCTGACGCGGCCGAGAAGCCGAGTGCGGGGCAAGGACGTGGCGGGGACCGTGGAGGCGGTCGGCCCCGAGGTCACCCGGTGGCGTCCGGGTGACGCGGTGTTCGGCGAGCTGCCCGCCGGCGCCTATGCCGAGTACGCCGTGGCGGCCGAGGACGCCCTGGCGCCCAAGCCCGCCAGCCTCGGCTTCCCGGAGGCCGCGGCCGTCCCGCTCGCGGGAGTCACCGCCCTGCAGGGACTGCGGGACGCCGCCGGCGTCCGACCCGGCCACCGGGTCCTGGTCAACGGCGCCTCAGGGGGCGTGGGCACGTTCGCGGTCCAGATCGCGAAGTCGCTCGGCGCGCACGTGACCGGCGTCTGCGGCGCCAGCGGCCAAGACCTCGTGCGCTCGCTCGGCGCGGACGAGACCGTCGACTACGCCGCCGAGGACTTCACACGGGGCGAAGCGTCCTACGACGCCGTTCTCGACCTCGTCGGGAGCCATCCCCTCTCGGCCTACCGGAGGGTGCTGCGCCGCGGCGGGGTCTGCGTCGTCGCCACCGGCATGCCGGGCGGCGAGTTCCTGGGCCCCCTGCCCTACCTCCTGCTGGCCGCGCTCTCGCCCGCGCGCTCCGGCCGGAGGGTGAAGTCGTTCGTGGCGAAGCCGAACTCCGACGACCTCACCGCGCTCGCGAAGCTGATCGAGGCCGACGAGGTACGGCCCGTCATCGAGCGCGCCTACGGGTTCGCGCAGACCGCGACGGCTCTCGCCGGGCAGGGCGAAGGGCACGCGCGCGGCAAGACCGTGGTGACCGTCGGGCCCTGACCCGGACCGCGCGACTCGTCGGCAGGACCCCGTCGGCAGGGGCCCATCACGCCCTTAAGTTTACAGCGTAAATACATGCGAGGGATATCTGCCGCCGACCGCCCGGCTCACGACCTCGACCTCACGACCTCGCGACCTCGCGACCTGGAGAGCAGACATGACCCCGTACGCGATCCATACCGAAGGGCTGCGCAAGCGGTTCGGCGACACCGTCGCCGTCGACGGCGTCGACCTGACCGTCCCGGAAGGCAGCGTCTACGGCTTCCTCGGCCCCAACGGGGCGGGCAAGACCACCACCATCCGCATGCTCGCGACCCTGACCCGGCCTTCCGGCGGGCAGGCGCGCGTCTTCGGCCACGACATCGTCGCCGAAGCCGACGCGGTACGCGCCCTCATCAGCCTCACCGGCCAGTACGCCTCGATCGACGACGACCTCACCGCGCTGGACAACCTCGTGCTGATGGGCCGACTGCTCGGCTACCGGCGCCCCGCCGCCGCCAAGCGCGCCCGCGAACTCCTGGCCGCCTTCGGCCTCGAAGCGGCCGCGAACCGGCGGGTCGGAAGCTACTCGGGCGGCATGCGCCGTCGGCTGGACATCGCCGCGAGCATCGTGGTGACGCCCGCCCTGCTCTTCCTCGACGAGCCGACCACCGGACTCGACCCGCGAAGCCGCACACAGGTGTGGGACGTCGTGCGGGCGCTGGCCTCCGGCGGCACCACGGTCCTGCTCACCACTCAGTACCTGGAGGAGGCCGACCGGCTGGCTGACCGGCTGGCAGTCATCGACCAGGGCCGGATCATCGCCGAGGGCACGCCCGCCGAACTCAGGGGATCCGTCGGCGCCGGGGTGGTGCGCGTCCGGCTGCGACACCCGGCCCGGCGAGAACACGCGGTACGGATCCTGGCCGAAACGCTCGCCGTGGCAGTCCACCGCGAGGAGGACCCGGCGGCTCTGTCAGCCCGTCTGGACGATCCGGGGAGAGCGGGAGCGGCACTGAGCGAACTCGCCCGCGTCGGCATCGAGGTCAGTGACTTCACCGTCGGCCAGATCAGCCTCGACGAGGTCTTCCTGGCCCTGACCGGCCACAACGCCACAGCCACAGCCACAACCGCAACCGCCGTCACACCCCCAGCCCCAGCCGCAGCCGCCGTCACAGCCGCAGCCACAGCCCTAGAGGAGATCAGCTGATGAGCGCCGCCCCGGCCCCGTCGGCCACCGACGTCGAGCCGCTCCGCCCGGCGCTCTCGGCACGCACCCGCCCCGGCCGCGCCAGCGCATCGGCGGCGACCCTCGCCTTCGGCTGGCGAGCGGTCCTGCGGATCAGGCGCCTCCCGGACCAGCTCTTCGACGTGACCGTGTTCCCCCTGCTGATGCTGGTCATGTTCACCTACCTGTTCGGCGGTGCGCTGGCTGGTTCCACCGGCCAGTACCTGCAGACGGTCCTGCCCGGCATCCTGGTCATGACGGTCACCATGACCACACAGTCGACGGCGATCGCACTCAACACCGATATCGCCAAGGGGGTGTTCGACCGGTTCAGGTCGCTGCCCGTCTGGCAGCCCGCCGCCCTGGTCGGGGCGCTGCTGGCCGACCTGGGCCGCTACGCGATCGCGGCCACGATGATCGTCAGCGTCGGGGCGCTGCTGGGCTTCCGCCCCGACGCGGGCCTGCCCGGCCTGCTGGCCGGGGTCGCCCTGGTGCTGCTGTTCGCCTGGAGCCTGTCGTGGGTCTGGACGAGCCTCGGGCTGCTGGCCCGCACCCCCGAGTCAGTGATGTTCCTCGGCATCCTCGTGACGTTCCCGCTGAGCTTCGTCAGCAACGTCTTCGTCGACCCCGCGACCCTGCCCGGCTGGCTTGAGGCGTTCGTCAGCGTCAACCCGATCACGCACCTGGTCACCGCCGTGCGCGGCCTGATGCACGGCGAGCCGGTCACCACCGAGATCGGCTGGGTGCTGATGACCTGCGCCGGACTCGTCGCCGTGTTCGGCCCCGTGACGATGCGGCTCTACCGCCGCGAACGGTGAAGCACCCCGCCCGGCCCCGGTCAGTGTCCTGACTCGCCGCCGTCACCGAGGACGGTCTTCTCCGTCGGCCGGTCCCCCCAGACGGACCGGGCGATCAGGTCGTGCCAGTCGGGCAGCGCGCCTTCGGGCAGCTGGCGGCGCAGCACCTGGCCGGGGAAGCTCAGCGGGCTGGCCTTGGCCGGGTTTCGCAGGGCCTGCGCGACGATCGCGTCGGTGATCGCGTAGGCCAGGTCGCCCCGAGGGAAGGCGGCGTGGACGCGGTCCGCGAAGCCGGGCGGCAGCTGTTCGCCGCCGCGCCCCAGTACGTCGACGGCCGCGCCCGCCTGGGTCAGCGCGACCTCCGGGCCCTTGCGGTGGGCGATCCCGTCCGATGTGTGCAGCGCGACGGCGTCCCACACCAACGCGACCCGGTCCTCCTCGCCCCCGTGTTCCCGCAGGAACCGGGCGGCCAGGTCGGCCCCGTCCACCTCGAACCGCTGGTCTCCGTTACCCCGCTCGGACAGCCCCAGGTCGTGCAGGACGCAGCCGAGGAACACCACCTCGTCGTCGTAGTCGGCGCCGGGCCGCAGCCCCCGCGCCTCGGCCAGGGCGCGGGCGAACAGATAGCTGCGCACGCTGTGCCGGTACAGGAAGCCGGGCTCGGCGTCCGCGACGAACTCCAGGGCACGCGAGGTCAGTTCGGTGCGCGGCAGGTCGAAGTCCGCGCACGGGTCGAAGTCCGCGCACGGGTCGGGGAGGGAAAGGGGTTCCACGGTGGGCTCCTCGGCAGAGATCGGGGTCGCCCCGATCCTGCGGCAGCCCTCTCCGCCCCCGACAGTGGCCAAAATGCCATGCTGCGCTAAGTTCTAGCCATGCCCGTCGTCGCCGTTCTCGCTCTCGACGGCGTCCTGCCCTTCGAGCTGTCCGTGCCCGGCCAGGTCTTCGGCACCGCCAACGAGGTCGCCGCCGCCCGGCACTACCGGCCGCGGGTGTGCGCTCCCCACCGGACCGTCACCACCTCGCCGGAGCACGGGGCGTTCCAGATCCAGGCCCCGTACGGGCTGGACGCCCTGGTGGCGGCAGACACCGTCGTCGTCCCCGCCCACGAGGGTTTCCTCGATCCTCCGCCCGATCCCGTGCTGACGGCCCTGCGCGACGCGGCGGCCCGCGGCGCCCGTATGGCCTCGGTGTGCGTCGGCGCGTTCACCCTGGCCGCCGCCGGACTCCTCGACGGGCGCCGGGCCGCCACCCACTGGCGGTACGCGGACGAACTCGCCCGACGCCACCCGCGCGTAGCCGTGGACGGCGACGTCCTGTTCGTCGACGACGGCGACCTGATCACCTCGGCCGGGGTCGCCGCCGCGCTGGACCTGTGCCTGCACCTGGTCCACCGCGACCTGGGCGCGGACCGTGCGGCCGCCACCGCCCGCCGCACCGTGATGCCGCTGCGACGCGACGGCGGGCAGGCCCAGTTCATCGAACACCCGCAACCCGCGGCGGCCGAGACCGCCACGCTCGGCCCGACCCTGCACTGGATGGCGGGCAACCTGCACCGCCCGCTCACCCTGCGGGACATCGCGGGCCACGCGGCGATGAGCGTACGCAGCCTCAACCGGCACTTCCGCGCGCAGACCGGCACCACGCCGCGACAGTGGCTGCTGCGCGCCCGCGTCCACCGAGCCCAGCAACTCCTGGAGACGACCGGCCTCCCGGTCGAGCGCGTCGCCGCCGCGAGCGGCTTCGGCTCCACGGCGACACTGCGCCACCACTTCGCCCGCATGGCGGGCACGTCACCGCACGCGTACCGCACCGCGTTCCAAGGCGGCCGGACCGGCCAGCGGTGACGTGTCCGTGTGGGACGGGCCTTACGGGCGGGCCGTACGGACAGACCACCTCCTCCCTCCGCGCCCTCAACGAACCAGCTGCTCCGCGTTCGTGAGGAACGGGATGCTCGGTACGAAGAAGTACTCGCCGCCGCGCAGGGTCACCGACTCCTCGATGCCCTTCGGGAACGTGGCGCCGGGCGCGCCATACGTCCTGGGCCAGCGGGGCTCGGGGGTGGGACGGCCCTGGCCGACGACCGGATCCTGGCCCGTCTTGGGTTCGCCCTTGTTCTTGCCGACGACGAAGTCGACGTCGTTGCACCAGCTTTCCTGCATGAACTCGAACTGGTCGCGGATACTCCGCTGGGCGCACAGGAACAGCAGCCCCACCTCCTTCCCGCCCCTGACGGTCGGCTGCTCGTAGCTGATGGCGCGGCGCGTGATCCGGCGGAGCCGCTCCTTCTTCAGATCCGCGCGGAACCGCCACACGGTGTCGCCGCGCGGGTTGGTCTTACGGGTGTGCGCCTGGAACGGGCACAACGCGCCCTTCTTGTCGTGCAGGTAGTCGAAGTCGTTGACGATGGGGTCGTCGACTCCGTGCTCCGTGGCCGGTTCGCCGACCGGCATGCCGTTGCGGAAGCGGCCGACCATATACGCACCGGCGAGTTCGAGGTCGCCCTCGTGCGTGTGCGTGCGGCCGTCCGCCTTGGCGATCTCCTGTGCCAGCAAGAGGCGTTGCTCGTTGAAGCGGTCCAGGTCCTGCTCCAGCTTGCGGTAGACGACGTACGTGCCGTAGCCGGTCATCCCGTCGTGCGCGTCGTGCGCGTCGTGCGTGAGATCGAACGGCCCTTCCGTCCGGGCGACCGGGTCCGCGGCCAGGATGAGATGAAGCGGCGCCGCCGGGTCCCACCTGGTGGTCCCCTCCCGCTTCCCGGCCTTCTTGATGTCCTTGGTGAGGAAAAGCGGTTCGCTGACGCCGTCGGCGAAGCCGAAGTGCTCGCGCACCGGGCCGTCGGGGCGCAGGCGGAGCACCTTTCCGATCTCCTCGTGCGAGACCGTTCCGAACGGGTCGGTGCCCGCCTGCACGTCTTCGCGGATCTTCTTGGCCATGGCCTCGGCGACCTGGGGGCTGTCGTCCGCGACGATCACCAGCGCGTGCAGGGCTTCGCGGAACCCCTCCTCCCACTCCGACGGGGGCGGGTCGCCGAGCTTCTTGCGGATCGTCTCGCTTCTCATCCCCGCCTTGAAGGAGTCCTCGGCTGACGGCGTCTCGTATCCGAGGGCCCGGTAGCCCTCGTAGGTGAGCATCAGACCGATGAAGGGCGGGCTGGGGTTCGCGCCGAGCTCGATGCCCAGATACGCGTCGGGGTCCGGCTCCTGCCGCGCGGCGGCGAAGATGCCGGCGCGCTTGGCGGACTGCTCCCACTGGGCCTTGGCCGAAGTCACCTTGCCGCTCATCGCCTCCAGCCAGCGCCTGCCTCCCTTCGCCTTGCCCTGGGTGAACCGGATGAAGAGGTGGCGGCTGTGGTCGCGTCCATGGCTCTTGAGGATGTTTCCCTGCAACTCCCGCATGAGGTTTTCCTCTTCGGGAGTGAACTCCCCGTGCTGGTAGTCCTCCGGTCCGACTCCGGTTTCCTTGCCGAAGTCGATCGGGGCGAGTTGGGTGGTCACTCGGCCTCCTGTGGCTGGGCGGTGTGGGGGGACGCCCGTCATCCTTGGCCACCCGATCGAGCGATCAAGGCTTCACACGTTCGATTCACCCGACTGCGAGAACGCGTCACCCGCCCGGCTCTCCGCCATGGCGTTCACGCGCCGGAGTGCACGCCGGGCGCACACGGAAAACAGATAGAACACCGACGGAAACGGGTAGAAAAAACAATTCCGCTCCCCCTCGCGACTCGCCGAAATGACGCGGAAACGTTTCTCGCCACCCCTCGATACGAATATGAGGAAAGCCCTCTGACATGCGGATTCCCGCGCTTTCAGGCAGCCCTCATTCCCCCTGCTAGCGTGCAGCCGAGAACACCGGAAAACTACCCGGAGTGCGAGGTTCGCGATGACACGATCATCCCGGCTGCCCGAAGAAAGTCCCCCCGAAGGAATTCCCGAGGCGAGTCCGGTGGGGCGGCGCGCCCTGCTGGCCGGAGCGCTTTCCGCGACAGCCTCCGGGCTGCTCGTCAAAGCCGCGCCCCAGGCATCCGCCGCCGGGGCGCTCGGCCCCCTCGAACCCCGCGAGCCCCTCGACCTCGCCGCCCCGGACGTGCTCCTGGGGCGGCGCTGGATCCACCTGAAGCTCGACGAGAACGGCCACGGCGCGCCGGTACGCGTACCCCTGCGCACCCCTGAGCCCGCGTCAGCCCTGTCCGCGGCGATCGCCGCGGCGGCCGGCACGCCCAGTGCGCCCGGTGCGCCCGGTGCGGGCGAGATCCGGATCAGCAGCACCACCGGACTCACCCGGATCGGCGCCGCACCCGACAAGCCCGAGGACGGCGCCGTCACACTGCGCGCCACCGCCGCAGGCGGCCCCGGCGCGTTCTGGGTGACCCCGCGTCGGCTCGGCTCCCCCGGCGTGCCCGCCAACCAGCTGGAGATCCGCACCCGTCAGGCCACCATGCTGGTGGACGTCTGGATCGAGCCGTCCGGAGGGCGCTGGTACGGCGCGGACCGCGACCATCAGCTCCTCGACCTGGAGATCGTCGCCGTACACGCCGCGCTGGTCCGCAAGGGCGACGGCGTCGAGGTCATCATGTGGTCCCCGGCGCGCGACACGGACACGGCGGGCAACCTGATCCAGAACCCCGAACGGCCGGACAAGTGGGTGTGGACGACGTACCGCATGGGCGCCCTCGAAGCCCGCGCGCTCGACCTCGACACCCTGCGGACCCGCGACCGGCCCATGACCGGCGGCGACGTGAAACCGCTGAACATCTTCTGCGGAGGCCACGCCCATCTGCCGAGCGGCAAGCTGCTCGTCGCCGGAGGACACGTCCACCCCGGCCACCAGGAACTCGCAGACGGCCGGGGCATTCACCTGTACGACCCCAACGCCGCGAACGGCTGGCGCAAGGGACCGGCGATGGGCCTCAACCGCTGGTACCCGACCGTCACCACGCTGCCCGACGGCCGGATGCTGATCGCCGGCGGAAGCCGCACCAACCCCGCCCACAACAGATCCAAGGACGAAGAAGAGAAGGGCTACTGGAACAGCATCAACAACGACTACCAGATCTACGACCCCGCCGGCGGCGACGGCGGCGGCACGCTGAGCCCCCTCGACCGGGAGCGGACGCTGATCGACACCACCCTGATCCCGTCGAACGAGCGGCTGGCCACCTACCCCAACATCTTCGTCCTCCCCGGCAAGACCGCCGCGTCGAAGCCGCTGATCGCCATGGTCGAGAGCAACCGGGCCTGGCTCTACCAGTACGACACGACCAAGGGCGACAGCCCGCTGGTGCGAGAACGCGTCGTCTACCCCATGCACGGGGCGGGCTCTCGCAGCTATCCCACGTACGGCTCGAACGTCCTGCTCCCGCTCCGTCCCGGCATGCCCCGGCACCGGATCCTGGTGACCGGCGGCCAGCACGAGGAACAGACGGACCATCACGACGTCACCTTCAAGCAGAAGTCCACGGCCACCGCGGAGATCCTGGACGTCGACGCGCACCAGCCCCTGAAACGCCAGACGGGCTGGCGGCGGGTCGGCGGCATGACGCACGCGCGGGTGCTGTGCGACTCGACCCTCATGGCCGACGGCAAGGTCCTGGTGAGCGGAGGGTCCGCGCGGGGCTGGGGCGACATGAACAAGGTCCCGGTCCTCGCCTCCGAGATCTTCGACCCGGACACCGAGACCTTCAAGCCAGCCGCCGAGGCGCTGACCGACCGGCGCTACCACTCGACGGCCCTGCTCCAGCCCGACGGAACCGTACTCAAGGCGGGCAGCACGGGCGGCTTCGCCAAGGACCCCGAGACGAACGAGTCCCTGATGGACGAGCACACCACCGCCGAGCGCTACTACCCGCCGTATCTCTACCGCGGCCCCCGCCCCGCCATCACCGCCGTAGCCGGGGCCGACACCAGCTGGACCGACCTCGGCTACAACGAGACGATCGGACTCCAGGCCAAGGGCCCCGGTCTCGACGGCCGCACCTCGGTTGCGCTCATCCGGTTCGGTTCGACCACCCACGGCAACAACATGGACCAGCGCTACGTGTGGCTGCGCACGGGACTCCAGGACCCCGACGGATACGAACAGTGGACCATCCAGTTCCGCACCCCCGACACACCGGCGGTGGCGCCACCCGGCGACTACCTGCTCGTCGTGGTCGACAGCCGCGGCATCCCGTCCAAGGCCCGCTTCGTCCACCTGCCGACCGTCAGCACGCGATAGACCCGCCCAAGCCCCCGCGCACCCACCACGACTAACCCGCGACAGACCGCGACTGACCACCACGGTCGCCGCCAAGGCCCGGATCCACACCTCCGGGCCTTCTCCCTGCCGTGACGCGGGTCGGGACCCGTTCCCCGCGCGCTGAGCGATATCCCTCGACATCGGTCGCGTGATCGGAGACGCTTCACGCGATGACCAGGATCGACGACACGCCTCCCGCGTGGGACGAGCGCACCCAGCTCACCACGTTCCTCGACTACGCCCGTGACACCGCCCGCGCCAAGTGCGACGGCGTCTCCGCGGAGCACGCCCGCAAGGCGCTGCTGCCGGGTTCGCCGCTGATGACCATGAGCGGGGTGATCAACCACCTGCGCTGGGTCGAGTACTACTGGTTCCAGGTGGTGTTCCTCGGCGAGGAGGACCAGGGTCCCTGGACCGAGGAGGACCCCGACCGCGAGATGCGTATCGCCGTCGACTTCCCGCTCGCGCGGTTGCTCGACGAATACGCCGAACAGAGCGCGCGCTATCGCGAGCTGGTCGCCGGGAACGACCTGGACCGGCGGGCCGTGCGGACCGTCCGCGGCGGCCTGCGTGTCGACCTGCGCTGGATCCTCCTCCACCTCGTCGAGGAGACGGCCCGCCACAACGGCCACCTGGACATCCTGCGCGAGATGCTCGACGGCACGACCGGCGACTAGGCCGTCCGGGTCGGCGGGCTTGGCGGGGCCGTCGGGCTGGGCGACGGCCGGGCGCTGGTCGGCGACGGCCGGATGGGCACGGGCTCAGTGTGCTGCCCCGCGCGGGGCAGCACACCGGGCCAGGCCTCGCGGGTCAGTCCCGCCGGGGCTCCTCGTCGGCCTTCCCCTGCCGGTCCTCGCCGGAGGCGGCGGCCGGGGCGGGAGCCGGGGCGGAGGCCGACGCGGCGGCCGAGCCGGGGGCCGGGGCCTCCTCGAAGGAGACCCTGCCCATGCTCCGGTTCATTGACTTCATCAGCAGCCACACACCGCCCGCGAGCGCCGCGAAGACGATGAAGCCGAGCACGCCCGGCGTCACCTTGTCCTCGTCGAGCTCATCGGCGAGTGTGACCAGCTGCGTAAGTGCCAGATTTACGTTCACATCAGGCATTGTCGCGGATGCCCGCGAAGAGGTCGTCCTCGGGGAGGGAAGTAGCCACCAGAGACTTGGCGAGCTCGTACTCCTCCGTGGGCCAGACCTCCTTCTGGATCTCCATCGGCACCCGGAACCAGCCGCCGTCGGGGTCGATCTGCGTGGCGTGCGCGATCAGCGCCTTGTCCCGGATCTCGAAGAAGTCGCTGCACGGCACATGCGTGGTCAGGGTGCGCTCGGTGCGCTCGAACTCGTCCCAGCGCTTGAGCCAGTCCTCGTACGGCGACTCCATGCCGCGGTCCAGGAGCGCCTGGTGCAGGGCCTCGGTGCGCGGCCGGTTGAAGCCCTGGTTGTAGTACAGCTTCTGCGGCTGGAACACCGGGCCGAACTCGGACTCGGGGTACTTCTCGGGGTCCGCCGCGCCGTCGAAGGCCACCATCGTGATCTCGTGGGTCATGATGTGGTCGGGGTGCGGGTATCCGCCGTTCTCGTCGTACGTGGTGATCACCTGCGGCCGGAAGTCGCGGATCAGCCGGACCAGGGCGCCCGCCGCCTTGTCGACGTCCTCCAGCGCGAAGCAGCCCTCGGGCAGCGGCGGCAGCGGGTCGCCCTCCGGCAGCCCGGAGTCGACGAAGCCGAGCCACTCCTGCTTGACGCCGAGGATCTCGCGCGCCTCGTCCATCTCCTTGGCGCGGACCTCGTGGATGTTCTCCTCGATGTAGGCGTCCCCCTGGAGCTTGGGGTTCAGGATGGAGCCGCGCTCACCACCGGTGCAGGTGGCGACCAGCACGTCCACCCCCTCGGACACGTACTTGGCCATCGTGGCCGCGCCCTTGCTCGACTCGTCGTCGGGGTGGGCGTGCACGGCCATCAGTCGCAGCTGCTCAGTCAAGACTCGATCCTCGTGTATCGGGCGCGCCTCGGCGGGCCCTCGGTGATTCGGCGCGTGGGGCGAGCTTCTATAGTGACCGTATCGACGGGCGGAAAATTCCCCGGAACGCTACGAAGGCACCCACGAAGACGCCACGAGGACGCACAGGGCAATCCGGGAGAAGCCCCCACGGGCTCGTCCGGCGAACCGTCCGGCGAACTGTCTGGCGAACCGTCTGAGGCCCCACGGAGAGGACGATCATGAGCGCCGTGCCCGACGCGGACACGCGCGGCTCCGACGCAGGGCCGCCCGACGGCCGTTACGGACGGTCCGCCGAGGCCCGCACGGACCGCAGGCTGAAGGTCGTGGGCGCCGCGCTCGGCGCCGCGCTGCTCGGCGTGGTCGGCTGGCTCGGCTATCACTACGTCTCAGCGGGCAACGCCTTCAGCGGCGAGATGATCACGTTCGAGGTGGTCTCGGACTCCGAGGTCACGGCCCGGCTGGAGATCCGCAAGGACCCGGCGACACCCGGCGTCTGCACGCTGCGCGCGCTCGCCGAGAGCGGCGCCGAGGTCGGCCGCAAGGACTTCTCGTTCGACGAGCGCGAGAAGCTGCTGGTCGAGCGCGTCGGGATGCGTACGACCACCCGCGCCACCAGCGTCGAGCTGCTCGCGTGCGACGCGGCGGCTCACTGACCCGTACGGCACCCGCCGCCCGTACGGCACCGCCTGACCCGCGTGGCACCGCCCGCCCCGTACGACACCGCCTGACCTGCGCGGACGCGAAATCAGCGGCTGACGTCCTCCCCCTTTCCCGGCTGAATTGTTAGGCTCGTGGTTTCGCCCGCCCATGAGGGAACATCCTTGGGGGTAGGGCGATGATTTGTATTTCCCAGCACCGACGAGGAGCACCTGTGACCCAGACCAGCGACAACGTCACCTGGCTGACCCAGGAGGCGTACAACCAGCTCAAGGCCGAGCTGGAGTATCTGTCTGGTCCTGCTCGCACCGAGATCGCCACGAAGATCGCGGAGGCTCGCGAGGAGGGCGACCTGCGGGAGAACGGCGGGTACCACGCGGCCAAGGAGGAGCAGGGCAAGCAGGAGCTCCGCGTGCGCCAGCTCACGCAGATGCTCGAGCACGCCAAGGTGGGCGAGGCTCCGGCGGCCGACGGCACGGTCGCGCCGGGCATGGTCGTGACGATCGCCTTCGACGGCGACGAGGACGACACCCTGACCTTCCTGCTGGCCTCCCGCGAGTACGCGTCCGAGGAGATCGCCACCTACTCGCCGCAGTCCCCGCTCGGCGACGGTGTGAACGGCCAGAAGGTCGGCACGATGGCCGAGTACGAGCTGCCCAACGGCAAGATGGCCTCGGTGAAGATCCTCGACGCCAAGCCGTACCAGGGCTGAGCCCCGGCTCCCACCCCGCCGTCACCCACCATCCGTACGACGAAGCCCCCGGCCGGGAAAACGGCCGGGGGCTTCGTCATGCGGCATGCGGCACGCGGCACGCGGCTCAGGCGGTCGCGTTGCGGTACTTGCGGACCGCGAGGGTCCGGAAGATCAACCTCCGTCAGAGACTGCCACTCCCCGATGGCTGGCCCATGCCTGTGCTGCCTCCGCCATCGACTCAAGCCAGACCTCCGTCGGCTTCCGAGCGGAGACAGCACGGTTCATCCGGAGGGTGGCGGAGGCGAACGCGTCGAGCGCCTCCGTGCTCGCGCTGCCCCACGCCGGGCATTGGGCCGCCCAGGACTCGGCGGACTCAGGATTGTGTCCCGCCGCGATGAGCTGCACCACGAGACAGGCGGGGTCGATGAAACCCGCTCCCTTGGTCGGCCACGACCAGTCGACAGCCCAGGCGTCATGGCCGCCAATGATGATGTTGCTCTCGTTGATGTCCGTGTAGAGCAGTGAGCTGCCCCGGAACTGAGACGCTTCGGACTCGTCAGCAGCGAAGCGGTCCCAGCGGTTCTCTGGCCAGTCCTCAGCGACCTTGGGGAGCTCCAGTGCCCCAATGCGGATCAGCGTGTCGATGACGGCCGGGAGATCGGGAGATCCAGGTGTGAAGTCCGCCTTCCTGCCATCGACCACGGCGAACCCCAGGACGATCCACTCCTCGTTTTCCGTGCTCCAGCGCAGGGCCGGGGAGATCGGTTGTACGTACGGATTGACCTCCCTTTCCCGGATGATCGAGTTGCGGCGGCCCCCAGGGTGGTTCCGCATGGCCTTGACGAAGAACGGTCCACGCTCGCAGTCGACCACCGCCGTCAGGTCCGATCCGAACCCGTGCTCGGCAGGTCGCGAGTTCACCAGTTCTCCGGTGTACGGGCGGATCAGCGCCCAGAACTCAGGGCCGGGAAGTTCGACCTGCATGGAGCCCTTCAGTTCCTCGGCGTGCACCCACTGCCCGGATACCCCGGAGTGCACTCGTCGTTGGGGCTGCAACTGGGGTCGCACCCCATCGTGGGCGCGGGGACCGCAGCACGGATGGACCGGTGAGCCCGCGCTGCGCTGCGCGGATGCGGTCCTCGTCATCGCCGATCACTCCGACACGTAGCGGGACACCGAGCCGTACAGCCTTGCTGATGTTCGCGCGAGTCCGGCCGTGGCTGCGGCGGCCGGTCATGGCGTTGTGTTCCTCGGCCCGATCCGAGTAGTACGACGTGGCGAGCGACATGCCGTCACGCTGGAGTAATTCCCACCAGGCGTCCGACACGTGAACGAGGTTGCTGAAGACTTCGACCCGCAGGCCGACCTCCCATGCCCGCTTGGCCAGCTCGATCGCGTGGGGATGCAGGGTCACTTCGCCGCCGATGAGCTGCACCCCGCTCACCCCCAGCTTGCACGCCTGGGCCAGGACCTCAAACCAGTGCTCGCGGGTCATCGTGCCGTGGTCTCCGTCAGGTCCCGACGCGTTGTAGCAGTGCGCGCACTGAAGCTGGCACTTCCGCGTCAGGTCGAGCCACAGGAACCGGAGATCGGTCAACGCCTCCGGCATTTCGCCAGTAGCTGTTGTCACTGTGCTTCCCTTCAGTCGGTGAATGGTGTCTGCGTCCCTGCCCGGACTGCGTCACTGCCGCCTCCTCTCGGCGCACACCGTGCACGGGAACGGGCAGGGCCTCGGGGTAGCTCTCTGGGGCAGGTAGACCACGCCAGAGATCACGTCCAGCGCTCCCTCGTACGGGTCCCACCATCCGGGCGGGGAGTCGGCGTACGGGCCGTCAGGGTCGACCAGCAGCGTCACCAGCTCCGGGGCGGGTACCGCTGCCGCCCGCTGCCTGCGTACTGCGGGGGCGTTCATCGCGTGGTGCATGGGTTGGCGTGCCGGTACACGGTGACCGGCTCCCCGGAGGCGTGTTCGACGCGGCCGCGCCGCGCAAGCTCGTACTCGCTGATGGGGCGTGAGCACAGCGAGCACCGCTCGCCACCGCGCGTGTAGGTGGCGTATTCGTACTCCCACGCTGGGGTTGCGCCTCGGGCCTGCGGCGCGTTCACAGCTTCCTCCTGAGCCTCGTCGCAACGGCTGCCAGAACGCGGGGAGTTGATACGTATCCGCCGCGAGGCACCCAGTCAGGGGCGAGCCGCCAGAAGCCGCCAGCCTCTATCAGCGCGTACAGCTCGGCCGCGCCATCGGCCAGGGTCGCATCCTGACCGAGCTTGAATTCCGAAGGAAGTTGCCCCTGTGCGGCACTCATGATCCTTGCTCCTGAGGGGAGTTGAATTCCGTTGTTGCTCATTCAGAGTGCCCCTGCCCGGCTACGCTCACTAGAAGGGGAGTACCGGAGCACGATCGAGGTAACTGGCATATGCCACGAGTCAATGAGCCCGATCCCAGCGCGAGCCTGGAGCAGTACATCGGGAACATGGTCCAAGAGGCCCGCTTAATCAGGCAGAAGAACAAGTCCGGGGCAGCGGACTGGTCGCAAACGTTCCTGGCTGGGCGGGTCTTTGTCAGTCAGTCCCGCGTCTCTGACGTAGAGACGGGCAAGGTGCCGCCTGACAGAGATCTTGCGAGCAAGCTGGAACAGGTCCTCGAACTACCTCGCGATTCCATCGTGAACCTGGTCAGACTCTTGGAGCATCAGACGGTCAAGGACTATGCGAAGCCGTTCCTGCGCAGGCAGGATGAGGCGAACACGTTCCACGCCGCATCATTCGTAGTGCCTGGCCTGCTCCAGACGCCCGACTATGCCCGCGAATTGCTCTTAGCAGGGCAGGCCGGAGACCCTAGAGACATCGACTCGTACGTCGAGCAACGCATGCAGCGGCAAAGGGTGTGGGAGCGCGGTGATCCTCCGTGGATGTCGCTCGTCCTGTCAGAGGCAGCGCTGTATCAAACCACCGCACCTCAACTTGATCGGCTCCTCCAACACCAGGAAGCTCCCAATGTCAGCATCCAGATCCTGCCCTTTGGCTCGGGGCACATCGTGGGCACCCTCTACGTTCTCACGCTCCCTGATGGGTCACGCGGTGCCTACACGGAAGGGTTCCTAACCGGCAGCTACTCCGAGGACGTTGAGACGTCGTTGCAGTTCCAGCGGGTCTATGATCGGCTCGCAGCCAGCGCGTTGACGGCTGAGGCGTCCACGGCCAAGATCCAAGCAGCACTGAAGAGGTTGAAGTGAGTACACCGAACTGGCACAAGTCCTCGTACAGCGGTGGGGCCGCCAACGACTGCGTTGAGGTCGCTGACAACCAGCCGTTCGTCATGGTCCGCGACACCAAGGACCACAGCAAGGGAACCCTGAGGGTCTCCAACCCCAACTGGGGTGCCTTCGTGGGCTTCGTCACGCGGCATGCGGCATGCCGCACGCGGCTCAGGCGGTCGCGTTGCGGTACTTGCGGACCGCGAGGGTCCGGAAGACCACGATGATCAGTACCGACCAGAGGATCGAGGCCAGCACCGGCTGCTCCATCGGCCAGGCGCCGGTCACCGAGGTGGGCGCCCCTTCGATGGTGTTGCCGAACAGTTTCCTGGCCGCTGCCACGGTGGCGCTGAAGGGGTTCCATTCGGCGACGTGCTGGAGGAACGTCGGCATGCCGTCCACCGGCACGAAGGCATTCGAGATGAAGGTCAACGGGAAGAGCCAGATCAGACCGCCTGAGGTGGCCGCCTCCGGGGTACGGACCGAGAGGCCGATCAGCGCGCCGATCCAGGAGAAGGCGTATCCGAGCAGGAGCAGCAGGCCAAAGCCAGCGAGAACCTTGAGGATGTTCTCGTGGGCGCGCCAGCCGATGAGCAGGGCGACGCCCGCGAGGACTACCAGGGTGAGCGCGGTCTGCGCGAGGTCGGCGATGGTCCGGCCGGTGAGGACCGCACCGCGTGCCATGGGCAGCGACCGGAAGCGGTCGATCAGCCCCTTGTGCATGTCGTCGGCGATGCCCGCGCCCGCTCCGGCGGTGGCGAAGGTGACCGTCTGGGCGAAGATGCCCGCCATCAGGAATTCACGGTAGGTCTGCGGGTCCGTGGACCCTCCGACGCTGATGGAGCCGCCGAACACATACGTGAACAGCACCACGAACATGATCGGCTGGACCAGCCCGAAGATCACCATTTCCGGGATCCGGCTCATCCGGATGAGGTTGCGCTTGGCGACGACGAGCGAGTCCCGGACCGACTGGCCGGCGCCGCCGCGTGTCGCCAGGGGGGCCCGTGGCTCGGCGGCTTCGGTTACGGCACTCACTTCGCGTCCTCCTTCGCGCCCCGGCGGGGCTTGGCGTTCTCGGTCTGCTCGCTGTCGGCGTCTTCGGCGGCCGTCTCGGCCGCGTGGCCGGTCAGCGAGATGAAGACGTCGTCCAGGGTCGGGCGGCGCAGCCCGATGTCGTCTATCTCGATGCCGCGGGCGTCCAGCTCGCGGATCACCTCGGCGAGCAGCTTGGCCCCGCCGACGACCGGGACGGTCAGCTTGCGGGTGTGCTCCTCGATCGTGGTCTCGCCCCTGGCGAAGCCGCGCAGCACCTCGTCGGCGGTCGGCATGTGCTCGCGGTCGTGCACGACGACCTCGACGCGCTCGCCGCCGGTCTGGGACTTGAGCTGGTCGGATGTGCCGCGGGCGATGACCCGGCCGTGGTCGATGACGCAGATGTCATGCGCCAGGTTGTCGGCCTCTTCGAGGTACTGGGTGGTCAGCAGGAGGGTCGTGCCGCCGCCGACGAGCTCCCTGATCACGTCCCACAGGGCCTGGCGGTTGCGGGGGTCGAGGCCGGTGGTCGGCTCGTCCATGAACATCACGGGCGGCGAGACCACGAGGGCCGCGGCGAGGTCGAGTCTGCGGCGCATGCCGCCGGAGTACGTCTTGGAGGGGCGGTCGGCGGCGTCCGCGAGGTTGAACCGCTCCAGCAGCTCGCCCGCCCGCTTCTTCGCGTCCCGCGCGCTCATCTGGTAGAGCTGGCCGACCATCTGGAGGTTCTCGCGGCCGGTGAGGTACTCGTCGACGGCCGCGAACTGGCCGGACAGGCCGATGGAGTGCCGTACTTCGTTGGGGTGCTTGAGGACGTCGATGCCCGCCACGACCGCCTTGCCGCTGTCGGGGGTGAGCAGCGTGGTCAGGCAGCGCACGGTGGTGGTCTTGCCCGCGCCGTTCGGACCGAGGAGGCCGAGTACGGTGCCTTCGGGGACATCGATGTCGACGCCGTCCAGAGCCTTGACGTCGCCGAAGTGCTTGACCAGCCCTTCGGCGTAGATGGCGCCTGGCATATGAGTTCTCCCAGCGTTTCAGGTGGTTCCGCGTTAAATCGTAGGTTCGGCGGACGGGCCTCGCCTGGTGGAACAGCAGCGCCCGTCCAGCGTAACGCGATACATCGCGTTACGTCAGGCGATCGGGTGAACTGGTGAAGGCGAACTGGTCAGTTCAAGGTCACGCCATGACGGTGTAGCCCGCGTCCCGCAGCGCCGCCCCCACCTCGGCGCAGTGCTCGGGCCCCTTCGTCTCCAGATGCAGCTCCACCTCCACCTCCGTGAGCCCGAGTCGCGGGTCGGTCCGTACGTGGCTCACGTCCAACACGTTCGCATCCACCACTGACAACACCCCGAGGAGCGTGGCGAGCGCACCCGGCCGGTCGGTGAGACGCAGCCGCAGGGACAGATATCTGCCCGCGGCCGCCATGCCGTGCCGCAGGATGCGCTGCATCAGCAGCGGGTCGACGTTGCCGCCGGACAGCACCGCGACCACCGGGCCCGCGAACGCCTCCGGCTCGCCGAGCAGCGCCGCCACCGGGCTGGCCCCCGCCGGCTCGACCACCAGCTTGGCCCGCTCCAGGCAGAGCAGCAGCGCGCTGGAGAGCGCGTCCTCGGAGACCGTACGGACCTCGTCCACCAGTCCGCCAATGATTTTGAACGGGACGTCGCCGGGGCGGCCGACCTTGATGCCGTCCGCCATCGTGACCGGGTTCTCGATCGCCACCGGCCGCCCGGCCGCCAGCGAGGGCGGGTACGCCGCCGAGCCCGCGGCCTGCACGCCGACGAGCCGCACATCGGGCCGCAGCGCCTTGACCGCGACCGCGATCCCGGCCGCCAGACCGCCGCCGCCGACGCCGACCACGATGGTGCGCACCTCGGGGCACTGCTCCAGGATCTCCAGGCCCACCGTGCCCTGGCCCGCGATGACGTCGGCGTGGTCGAAGGGGTGGATGAACACGGCGCCGGTCTTGCGGGCGTACTCCTGCGCGGCGGCCAGGGTCTCGTCGACGACCTGCCCGTGCATCCGCACATCCGCGCCGTAGTCACGGGTGGCCGCGACCTTCGGCAGCGGGGCCCCGACGGGCATGAACACCGTGGAGCGCACCCCGAGCAGCGAGGCGGCCAGGGCGACGCCCTGGGCGTGGTTGCCCGCGCTGGCCGCGACCACCCCGGCCGCGCGCTCCTCGGGGCTGAGCCCGGCGATCCGCACATAGGCGCCGCGCAGTTTGAACGAGCCTGTGCGCTGGAGGTTCTCGCACTTGAAGTGCACCGGGGAGCCGACCAGTTGGGTGAGGTGGCGGCTGCCTTCCATCGCGGTCACGCGCGCGACCCCGGCGAGCATCTTCTGCGCGCCGCGCACATCGTCGAGCGTCACCGCGGGGAGGGGCGACGCCGTCCGCCGGATCGGCCGCGGTACGGGTCCCGGTGTGGGCTCCGATGCGGGAAAGGAGTCAGATGGGCGGTGGCTCATGACACAAGTCTGGCAGCAGACGGCCGCCGCGGCGCGGGTGTCCGAGGGGCGGACCACGGGTTTGCCCCACGCCGGTACGGGCGGGCCGCGGGCCGCGTACTCTGTCCCCCATCCCACCCGCCGTCGCATGAAGTGAGCCCCCGGCCATGCCCACACCTTCGGACATGACGACCGCCGGCAGCCCCGGCCTCCTCGACAGCCTGCAGCACGAGGTCGCCGTGTTCGCGCGCCGCGCCGAACAGACCCGGCTGGGCGGGGTCGGCCAGGTGCGCAACTCCATGGACCGTGCGGCGTATCTGCTGCTCAACCGGCTCGGCAACGAAGGCCCGATGGGCGTCAAGGCGCTCGCGGCCAGCATGGGCATCGACTCCTCGACGGTCACCCGGCAGGTCGCCCCGCTGGTGGAGAGCGGACTCGTCAGCCGCGCCTCGCACCCGGAGGACGGCCGCGCGGTCGTGCTCCAGCTCTCGCCGCGCGGGCTGGCCAGACTCGACGAGGTGCGGTCATCGCGGCGCGAGCTGATGGCGCGGCTGACCGAGGACTGGACGCCCGAGGAGCGCGAGGCGTTCTGCGCGCTCCTCACCCGCTTCAACTCCGCGCTCTCGGCCCGGCAGGCCGGTGCGTCCGCGAGCGGCGACGCGGCGGGCGGCCCGGCGGGCCAGCCGTCGTAGGACGTATGCCGTGCCGTACTGGGTGCCGCCCGCTCTGTACTGGGTGCCGCCCGCCTCTTGACCCGAGTCCGGTACCTGGCCTGATATGAGATCAGGCCCTCGGCACTCGGTAGGCGCGGGCCCGATGGAGGCTCGGTGCGACAGCGGCAGGCGGCTCAGGACGCCCACCGCGCTCGGGAGTTCGAGGCATTCGTCGCGGGCGCGGCAGGGCGGCTGCTGCATGCCGCGACCCTGCTGACCGCGGAGCCGCCCGCCGCCAACCCCCGCGCGCGTCGCCTGCTGACCGCCGCGTTCGCCAGCACGTACGCCGGTTGGGACCGGCTGCGCGGCGACGACCCGTACGAACACGCCCGCCAGGAGCTCGCCGCGCGCTTCGCCCGCGGCGGCTGGTACGCGGAGCACACGGCGGCGCTGCGGCGGCGGCGCGGCGACGCGGGGGTGCTGGCGCCGCTCAGTCCGCGGGAGCGGCTGGTCTTGGTGCTGCGGTTCTCCGAGGGCGTCGCCGAGGAGCAGACCGCGGCCCAGCTCGGGCTCCCGGTGGAGCGGGTCCGCGCGCTCACGGTGCGCGGCATGGCCGCGTTGCTGAGCCGTCCGCGCGCGGACGGCACGGGAACCCCGGTGAAGGCGGCGCCGTCATGAGCCCGCCCGACCGCAAGGAGCTCCAGATACGCCGCGTCCTGGACGCCCCGCCGCCTCCTGTGCCGCCCCAGCTGTACGCGGAAGCGGTGCGCCGCGGTGACCGCCTGCGGCGGCGCAGGCGGTGGGCACGGCGCCTGACCTGGCTGGTCGTGGCCGCGGCGCTGACGGCCTTCCTGCTCTGGGCGTCGCTCGCGGAGCCCTGGGCGGTGCCGCCGTCGGAGACGACCCCGCCCCTGACCGGCTGGTGACCCGACCGGCTGGTACCCCGACCGGCTGGTGACCCGACCGGCTGGTGACCCGACCGGCTGGTGACCGGCTCGTACCGCCGGTCACCAGGGTGTCGCGCGGTCGTCAGCCGAGCGCCTGCCGCAGGTCGGCGAGCAGGTCGTCCACGGACTCGATGCCCACCGAGAGGCGTACGAGATCGACCGGGACCTCCAGGGCCGAGCCCGCCGCCGACGCGTGCGTCATCCGCCCCGGATGCTCGATCAGCGACTCGACGCCGCCCAGCGACTCGCCCAGCGTGAAGAGCTTCGCCCGGTCACAGACCCCGACCGCAGCCTCCTCGCCGCCGTCGACCTGGAAGGACACCATCCCGCCGAAGGACTTCATCTGCTTGGCGGCGATCTCGTGGCCGGGGTGCTCGGGCAGCCCCGGATAGAGCACCCGCGTCACGCGCGCGTGGCCGCTGAGCATCTCGGCGATCCGCTCGGCGTTCTCGCTGTGCCGGTCCATGCGTACGGCGAGGGTCTTGATGCCGCGCAGCACCAGCCAGGCGTCGAACGGCCCGGCGACCGCGCCCATCGCGTTCTGGTGGAACGCCAGCTCCTCGCCCAGCTCCTGGTCGTCGACGACCAGCGCGCCGCCGACCACGTCCGAGTGGCCGCCCATGTACTTGGTCGTCGAGTGCACGACGACGTCCGCGCCGAGCGCGAGCGGCTGCTGCAGATACGGGCTGGCGAAGGTGTTGTCGACGACCAGCCGCACCCCGGCGGAGCGGGCCACGGCCGCCAGCGCCGCGATGTCGGTGATGCCGAGCAGCGGGTTCGACGGGGTCTCCACCCAGATCGCCTTCGTACGGTCGGTCAGCGCCGCCCGCACCGAGGCCACGTCACTGGTGTCGGCGACCGAGAAGTCCACGCCCCAGCGCGAGACGACCTTGGCGAACAGCCGGAAGGTGCCGCCGTAGGCGTCGTTCGGGATGACGACGTGGTCGCCGGGGCTGAGCAGGGTGCGCAGCAGGCAGTCCTCAGCGGCGAGCCCGGACGCGAACGCGAGCCCGCGACGGCCGCCCTCCAGGGCCGCGAGGTTCTCCTCCAGGGCGGTCCTGGTCGGGTTGGCGCTGCGGCTGTACTCGTAGCCGCCGCGCAGCCCGCCGACGCCGTCCTGCTTGTACGTCGAGACCTGGTAGATGGGGGGCACGACGGCGCCCGTCAGGGGGTCCGCGGTGTTGCCCGAGTGGATGGCGAGCGTCTCGAAACTCTGCCCGCTGTGGCTGTCTGTGGTGTGCCTGTCGCTCATGCGTCCCGAGCGTAGTCGTGCCGAGGCCCCCTCTGGTTCGCGGTTTGTCACACCCGTCTGGTTCGCTTGGAGTCATGGAGATTCTCTGGGCCCTGATGGCGGCGATGATGCTGGGGGCGGCCGTCATGATGATCGTGCGCCGACGCGGCGCGGGCGGCATCAAGCTGGCCGCTCCGGGCGCGCCGGACGCCGCGGACCCGGCGGCGTACGGATTCGTGCGCCAGGAGGAGCTGGACATCCGGATGCCGGGCCCCGACCAGGACCTGCTGGACGTCCTGGACGTGGTGCAGCAGACCCAGGACTGGCGGGCCGCGTCCCAGCTGCTGTCCGGCACCGAGCGGGAGGGCGAGCGGCGCTGGCAGCGTGTGCAGGCCTTCGCGGGCGCCGCGTCGCTGGAGCTGGCGCGGAAGCCGGGCGGCGGCCTGCTCGACCCCGGCGCCCAGTGGCTGCGGAACTGGCGCGCCGCGGAGCCCGAGGACGCGGGCGGCGCGGCCGTGCACGCGGAGTTCCTGGTGCAGCAGGCGTTCCGTACGGCCACGCCCGGCACCGACGAGCACCGGATCATCCTGGAGGAGGCGCGCGCGGCCGTCGCCGACGCGGCGCGGCTCGCGCCCGACGACCCGGTCCCGCACCTCACCGAACTGGCGATCGCCAGGGCCCTCGGCTATCCCCGCGATGACTTCGACCGGCTCTGGCTGAAGGTCCTGGACCGCGCGCCGCAGCACATGGGGGCGCATCTGGCCGCGCTGCCGTACGTGAGCGAGAAGTGGCACGGCTCGCGCGCCGACGCCTACGAGTTCGCGGAGGCCGCGGCGGCCCGCGCGCCGCACGGCTCGCTGCTCGCGGCCCTCCCGCTGTTCGCGGTGTACGACCACCTCCCTGAGGTGAACATGGTGCGCGGCTTCTGGGAGAGCGAGGTCGTGCGCAACGCCATCGAGGGCGCGCGGTTCGCCGTGGCGTCGGCCCGCGCCGACGACCCGATGCTCGCGCACGTACGCCACCTGCTGGTCTTCTTCCTGGTCAGCTCCGAGCGCTGGGGCGAGGCCATGCAGCAGCTGGTGGCGGTGGACGGCCACGTCGGCGCCCTGCCGTGGACGCTGTCGGCCGACCCGGCCGCCGAGTACACGGTGTTCCGCGCCCTGGCCGTGGCGGGCTACGAGGCGAACGGCGGCAGCCCGGCGACACTCCCGCACTGACCGCCCGCCGCGCCGCTCCCTGACCGGTCCCTGTCCGGTCCCTGTCCGGTCCCTGTCCGGCTGCCCCTACCCTGCCGGAGCGCCGCGCCCGGAATCCCGCCGCCCGCTCGAACGTTGTACGAGTCCCACGCCCGCCGTCCGCGTCACGAGGAGATCCCCATGCTGTTCGGCCGCACCCCCGTGCTCCCCACCCCCGAGGAGGCCCTGAGCGGGCGCGCCGAGCCCGCGTTCTCCGTCCCCGACCGCCACACGGTCCTGGGCAACCCGCTGCTCGGCCCCTATCCCCCGCACCTGGAGGTCGCCGACTTCGCCCTGGGCTGCTTCTGGGGCGCCGAGCGGAAGTTCTGGCAGGCGGACGGCGTCTGGACGACCCTGGTCGGCTACCAGGGCGGCCACACCCCGAACCCCACCTACGAGGAAGCCTGCTCGGGCCTGACCGGCCACACCGAGGCGGTCCGCGTGGTCTTCGACCCGGCCGTGGTCTCCTACGCCACGCTCCTGAAACTCTTCTGGGAGTCCCACAACCCCACCCAGGGCTTCCGCCAGGGCAACGACGTGGGCACCCAGTACCGCTCGGCCCTCTACCCCCACACCGACGCCCAGGCCGCGGCGGCGGAGGCCTCCCGCGACGCCTACCAACAGATCCTGACCGCCTCCGGCCACGGCACGATCACCACGGAGATCCTCCCGGCGGAGGGCCGCCCGTTCTACCCGGCCGAGGCGTATCACCAGCAGTACCTCGACAAGAACCCAGGCGGCTACTGCGGCATCGGCGGCACGGGCGTCAAACTGAGCAGCCCTTCCGAGACGAACTGGGGGCGGGCCTGCCCGACGGGGATCGCGCCGGCCGACGACTGATCGCCGATGACGGGCCGTCAAGAGGCGTCCTAGGGTTCGGTTCATGACCTGTTCGATTGATCCAGCCTTGTCCACCACGGTCGTTCCGGACGAGGCCGAAAACGTGATGGCCGTCCCCGAGTCCTGGCGGGACCAGCTGCATCCGCGCCGCGACATCGGCCCCGTTCCGCCCGCCGAGCCCGACCCCGCGGCGGGAGCGCGGTGGCGGCAGCGGCTGGCCGCCGAGCGGGAACAGATCGAACGGGATCTGGACGCCATCGAACTCGGGCCTGGGGTCGCCGACGCCGCCCGCGCCTACCTCGACGGCGCCGCCGACCCCTTCGGCGCGGCCGCGGTCGCCACCCTCGCGCTCGCCCGCGAGGGCGACGAATCGCGCCACGAGGGACGCCTCGCGGTAGACGACGCGGGAACCGTCGCGGTGTGGACCGGCCTGGTCGACGCCTGGGCCGGGGAACACGGCGTCGTCTTCGCCGCGTGCGCCTACACCGAGCTGCACGCCCTCGTACTGACCCGCGACACCACCGAGGGACCCCAGTACCGCCAATGGGGGCGCGTCCTCGCCCTGCGCGCCGAAGAACCCGACGGCCCGACGTACCGCTATCTGCGCGGCTGGTGCGCGGGCCGCAGGATACGGGCGCTGCTCGCCGCCGCCCCACAGGCGAAGTACGACCGGGCCGTGGACCGTCTGGCCGCGCTGCGCACCACCCCGCAGCGGCGTTTCACCGCCGCCTACCTCGTGCCCACCCAGCGGGCGTGGGTGGACGCGCTGTGCGTCGAAGGGCCGCCCGCGATGCACTACTCCTGGGAACAACCCGCCCGGATCATGCTGCTCTGCTCGCTCAGCACCGCCGAGCAGCTGGAACTGCTCGGCGACGCGGCCTTTCTCGCCGACGAGAGCGGCGAGTTCCCCGTGCTGGCCACGATGGCGGTGGGCCTGGGCGCGGGACTCACCCCGCTGCTGCGGAAACTGAGCGACCGCCACGCCATCGACCCGGAGGACATCGATCCGGAGGAGATGGACCCGGAGGAGGTCGCCCCCGGCTTCCCCGATCCGCGCACGGTGGAGGTGCTGTCCGCGCTGCCGTGCGACGACGCCTTCCTGCTGCTGCTCGACTGCCTTCAGACCTACGAAGTCTGGGCGGAGCTGCGGGACGCCCTGCACCGGTACCCGCTGCGGGCGGTGCGCCTGACGGTCCAGACCCGCCTCCGGGACGACCGCATCGGGGTGTTCGCCTCCGACGTCCTCGACGACTGGGCCAGGAACCGCCCCGACGCGCTGCGCGCCGCTCTGCCCCGGCTGGCCGAGCAGACCCGGCAGACCGTGTCGGACCACCTGGCCGCCGCCGCGCCACGCCCCGCCGCCGCGCCCGCGTCGCTGCCCGCGGCGCTGGCCGCCGACTCCCCAGTGCCGGACACCGCGGTTCCCGGCTGGCTCAACCCGGCCGAGCTGCCCCAGGTGCTGCTCCGCGACCGCCGCACCAGCCTGCCGGACCAGGCGGTCGCCCGGCTGATCGGGCTGCTGGCCGCCGACGAACCGGACGCCCGTGCGCTGGCCGAGCTGCGCCACGCGTGCGACCCGGCCTCCCTGGCCGGGTTCTCCTGGGCGCTGTTCCGTGTCTGGGAGTCATCCGACTCGCCCGACCGCGGCAGTTGGGAGCTCGCCCAGCTCGGCCTCATCGGCGACGACGACACGGCCCGCCGCCTGACGTCCCAGCTCTGCCACTGGCCCGGCGAGGGCTGGCAGGAAGTCGCCGTACTCGCGCTGGACGCGCTGGTCGCGCTCGGCACCGACGCCGCCTGGTACGACCTGGACCGGATCGCCCGGCGGACGCCGTTCCGGCAACTGGCGGACGAGGCCCGGTCCAGGTTCCAAGCGATCGCCGACAGTGAGGAACTGACCGCCGACCAGCTCGCCGACCGGCTGGTGCCCGGCCTCGGCCTCCCGCTGACCGGCTCCCCCGCCCTCTCCTGCGGCGACACGACGCCCACCGGCACCATCGACGAGCGCCTGCGCCTCCACGTCACCGACCACACCGGCGGCGGGGACACGGACGCTCAGGGCGAGCGGAAGGCCTGCGGCGGCGGGATACCCGACCAGGGGGCGGCGTGGTGTCCGCACCGGCTGGACAGGGAGCTGCGTGCCCTCGCCGCCGACCAGCTGCCGCGCCTCGAACACGCCATGACCACCGGACGACGCTGGAGCCGACGGGAGTTCGCCGAACGGATCGTCGGCCATCCGCTGCTGCGGCGCGCCGGGCGCGGCCTGGTCTGGATCGCCGAGGACGCCGAGGACGCTGAGGACGCCGAGGACACCGGTAAGCGTCCCTCCACGCAGACCTTCCGCATCACCGAGGACGGCGCCTTCACCGGCCTCGACGGCAGCGCCGTCACCCTCCCCCAACGCGCCGGGATCAGCATCGCGCACCCCATCGAACTCGGCGCGGAGTGCCGTGCGTGGGCCGGGCTGTTCGCCGACCAGGGGATCGGCCAGCCCTTCCCCCAACTGGACCGGGACGTCCACCGCCTCACCGAAGAGGAACGCGGCGGCACCCTCCTGGAACGCTTCGTCGGTGCGTCGCTCACCCCCGACGCGATCCTCGGCCTGCTGGAGCGGGGCTGGCAACGCGGCCACGTGCAGATCGCCACCATCGAGTACGGCCCCTACCTGCGCCTCGCCGACGACCGGTACCTCGTCCTCTCGCTGGACCCCGGAGTCATCCGCGGCGAATTCCGCGCCTTCGACTCCCAAGAGATCGCGCACCTCTGGCTGACCCACGAGATCGAGGGCTCCCCGGTCCACACCCCCAGTCGGCTCGGCGACCTCGACGACATCACCGCGTCCGAGGTGCTGCGCGACCTGACCGCCCTGACCACCCGGACCACCACGACGGACTGACGTCCGCGCCGCGCCGCCCGCGCCGTCCGCGCCGTCCGCGCTTCGACAATGGCCGGACAACGCCCTAGGCGCGCCCCTGAGAGGTCCGTACCATCCTGCTCGATCCGTTGTATGGGCATGCGCATGCCGTCGCACGTCGCACGAGGCGACAACCCAACCCCCCACTCTCAACGCACGCGATGGGAGACCCATGTACGGCGGAATACTCAAGGGCGGTGTGGCGATCGGCCTGTTCGCCGCGACGCTCGCCCCGCACTCGGCGTCGGCGCAGGACGCGTCGCGGATCACCGATCCGCCCGCCGACAAGATCGTGATCGAGATCGCGACGGTGAACGGTTCGGGCTGCCCGGAGGGAACGGCCGCGGTGGCCGTGTCCGAGGACAACACCGCCTTCACCGTCACGTACAGCCAGTACCTCGCCCGCGCGGGCGGGGCGTCCGACCCGATCGACTTCCGGAAGAACTGCCAGCTCAACCTGGTCGTGTACGTCCCGCACGGCTTCACGTACGCGATCGCCAGCGCCGACTACCGCGGGTTCGCGTCACTGCAGCCCGGCGCGAAGAGCCAGCAGAAGGCGTCGTACTACTTCCAGGGATCGCCGGACACCGCGTCCGCCACCCACCCGTTCTCGGGACCGTACAACGACAACTGGCAGGCCACCGACGAGACCGACTGGGGACAGCTGGTCTGGGCGCCCTGCGGGGTGCAGCGGAACTTCAACATCAACACCGAACTCCGCGTCGACACCGGCACATCGGACCCCGCCAGGACCAGTTTCATGACCATGGACTCCACGGACGGAGACATCAACACCGTGTACCGACTCGCCTGGAAGGAGTGCAAGAAAGGCTGACCGCGCGCCTTCCCCACCGGTAGCTACTGACAGTGAACAATCGCTGCATGTCAGTTACCGAACGTGAGAACGCGGCGGTGGCGCGGCCCGCCCCCGCGCCACCGCCGCCCCCCCGGCCGCCCCCGCCCCCGCCGACCC